>JBFLZA010001456.1:0-1150 GCA_040756535.1 Cyanobacteriota bacterium | reverse complement strand
CACCGGACATACAGACACAGTTAATGCGGTCAGTTTCAGCCCCAATAGCAAGCTGCTGGCCACTGGCAGTAATGACCAAACCGTGAAACTGTGGGATCCCACCACCGGCAAGCAAATTAAAACCCTCACTGGGCATACAAACACAGTTTTTGCCGTCAGTTTCAGCCCCGATGGTAAGCTGCTGGCTACTGCTGGTGCTGACAGCACCGTGAAACTGTGGCAGTTAGATTTTGATTATTTACTCAAGGAAGGATGCAATTTCATAGACAATTACCTCATACCTAATCCTAAGGATGAAGAAGCCCTTGAAATTGACAGAGAATTATGCAAGAAGCTTTGATAATTGCAGATGGAGAACTGCATAAAAACTTCCACCTCAACCCCATATAAAAATCAGACCTTTACCAAACCCCTTACTCACCAATAACCATGACTAACCAAACCCCCAACTTCTACGCCCTCCTGATCGGGATCGATTTCTATTTCCCCCATCGCTTACCTGAAGGTAACTACTACAAAAACTTGCGGGGATGCGTTCAAGATATTAACCATGTCGAAACCTATTTAAAAACCACCTTCAACCTCACCCCCGACCAAATTATTAAACTCACGGCAACTGCTTCCGAGAATCCAAATCAACCGCAAGAACCCCCGGAACTTTTACCCACTTATGAAAATATTGTTGCCAAATTCAAGGAACTAACTGCCAAAGCCCAACCGCAAGATCAAGTCTATATTCACTACTCTGGTCATGGGGGACGGGCGAAAACGATTTTTGAAAGCCTCAAGGGTTTTGGGGGTTTAGATGAAGCCTTAGGTCCCTGTGATATTGGTCAACCTAATTCCCGCTATTTGCGCGATATAGAATTTGCTAAATTGCTGGAAGACATGGTGGAAAAAGAGTTGGTTGTCACCCTCGTACTCGATAGCTGTCATTCTGGTGGTGCAACCAGAGAAATGAGCGGAGATGACCGGATTCGCGGGGAAGGGTTTATTGACACCACTCCTCGACCTACAGATAGTCTAGTTGCACCGCTTCAGGAATTAGCCCAAAATTGGCAAGCATCAACAGAAAACAGCCGCAATGTTACGGTTGTCAATGGTTTATTACCCGAACCAAAAGGTTATACCTTAATCGCTGCCTGCCGGG
>JBFLZA010001455.1:0-1151 GCA_040756535.1 Cyanobacteriota bacterium | reverse complement strand
CCCGTATGTCCCAGTTGTTTCGTTTCCATTGTTTGATTTCGCTTTCGTCTTCTACCCCTTCAATTGATTAAAGATCGCCGGATGGAAATCGTCTGTCTGACGGTTAGTTCTCAACAAGCGATCGCAAGTTCTGTCTATCAACAGTACACGGCATTGCCGTTTCCCTACGTCTAAGAGGAAAATTTTAACTCGACGCACTCGTATAAAATCGCAACGCAAACCGCCAGAACACCCGCGAAGCAAATAATAGCGCCAATGCTAGAATTCCCGCACTCACCATCCAAACCACTTCCACTCGTCCCAGCATTGTCTCGGCTGGTATTGTTGTTAAAAATGCCACTGGCACTACGAAAGTAAAGAAAAAACGGTAAGCAGCCGGATAAGCAACCATTGGGTATCGCCCAGCTTCCAAAAATCCTCTGAGTACCTCAGTGACGTTGTAGATTTTCACAAACCAGATGCTAGTTGCCCCCAGCATAAACCACAGGCTGTACAGAATTGCGAAACCGAATAGTAGCGGAATCGTACTTAAAACGTAGTCGCTTATCTTCAAACTCAACCGCGCCCCAGCATAGCCAATCAGCAGTCCTCCAAACACTAAATCTGGTAGCCCCCAAGGAGAAAAGGCGCGGGTAGAAAGCCAAAATTGGCTGCTGATGGGCTTCAGCAGCACAAAGTCTAATGTTCCTTGCTGAACCTGATCGACAATCCGGTTTAAATTCGGCACCAAGAAGGTATTAGAAAAGCCTTGCAGGATCGTAAAAACTCCTAGCACAACCAAAGCTTCCTCCCACTTCCACCCCTCAAAGGTGTAACCATTGCGGTAGAACAAGGACAACCCAAACATACTACCGGCTAGGTTTCCCAAACTACTGAGTGCTGCCAGAACAAAGTTAACTCGGTATTCAAGTTCGGCAGCGATCGCTGTACTCCAAAATAGCTTTAGTACCCGTAAATATCGTTGCATCTTCTCAAGGTTGCAAGGTGTGCCAATTTGAAAGTAACGCGATTTAGCCCTAGCAAGACTACCATCGGGCGATCGCATTCTTCCTCCCCTTTCTTCGCGTCCTATAGCGAAGAGAGCGCATGGCTAAGCGCATCCGCGCCGCGAGAGCGAACGCTAGAGCGTCTTCGCGGTTTAATAACTACAA
>JBFLZA010001454.1:0-1152 GCA_040756535.1 Cyanobacteriota bacterium | reverse complement strand
TTCGCGGTATGGGTGAGTTGCATCTTGAGATTGTTGTTGATCGTTTGCGTCGAGAACATAAAGTTGAGGCGAGCCAAGGTAAATTACAAGTTGCTTTCAAAGAAACTATTCAAAAGACGGTTGAAGTCGAAGGTAAATTCATTCGGCAGTCTGGTGGACGTGGGCAGTATGGGCATGTTTGGATTCGTTTCGAGCCACTAGAGCGTGGTAAAGGTTTTGAATTTGTGGATGAGATTGTCGGTGGGGTTATCCCTCGTGAGTATATTCCTGCGGTTCAAAAGGGGCTTGAAGAAGCTATTAATAGTGGCATTTTGGGTGGATACCCAGTGGTTGATGTACGTGCTGCTCTTTATGATGGATCATACCATGAAGTTGACTCATCAGAAATAGCTTTTCAGGTGGCGGCTTCAATAGCATTGAAAGAGGGAATGAGGCAGGGTGACTCATGTCTTCTTGAGCCTATTATGAAGGTTGAAGTCGAAACTCCTGAGGAGTATCTCGGGGATGTTATGGGTGACTTAAATTCTCGTCGTGGTAGAATTTTAGGTATGGAAGATCGGCTTGGTTCTCAGATTGTTCTAGCTGAAGTTCCTCTCGCTGAAATGTTTGGCTACTCGACGCAATTGCGATCCATGACTAAGGGTCGTGCTAACTATACGATGGAATTTGATTCGTATCAAAAAGTTCCAAAGGCAACACAGGAACAGATTTTGAATGCGAAGTAAATGTTTTTTGGTAATTATTTTGTTGTCTGGAGATAACAGCAATGGCTAAAGGTATATTTGAGCGTAAGAAGCCTCACTTAAACGTTGGAACCATTGGTCACGTTGACCATGGTAAAACGACGCTGACGGCGGCAATTACAAAGACTCTTGCGAGCAAGGGTTGGGCTGAAGAGCGACGTTTTGATCAGATTGATAACGCTCCTGAAGAGCGTGAGCGTGGTATTACTATTGCTATTTCGCACGTTGAATATGAAACGGCTAATAGGCATTATGCGCACATTGATTGCCCGGGGCACGCGGACTATGTAAAAAACATGATCACTGGTGCAGCCCAGATGGATGGTGCTATATTGGTGGTTTCTGCTGCTGATGGTGCTATGCCTCAAACCCGTGAGCACATTCTTCTTGCCCGCAACGTTGGTGTTCC
>JBFLZA010001453.1:0-1155 GCA_040756535.1 Cyanobacteriota bacterium | reverse complement strand
ACAATCAAGCGATCGCTCTGTTATTGCAGGGCGTTCGCACATTACTTGATTAAGGAGTCATCATGGATTTTTCATCAAATAAAAGCACTGCCATCGTCAAGTACGAAGGGAAAAAATCTGGTATCCAAAAAGTACATTCGCTAGATAAAAACCTGGTCGGGTTGACTAAGAATTACTTCGGCATTGACCTCGAACAGCTTCCGAATATGAGCGACCAAGAGCTAGCGGAATATGCTGACCGAGTCTCTGCAATGAAGCGATTAATTGACGTGCTACCAATCTTAGAGAGCCATTTTAAAACCCTGATTGAAGGGCAAGTGGAATACGAACAGTTTGTCGCAAATATTCAGAAAGATGCTGCCGCCGCTGCCAAGAAAATTGACCAACAAATTCTCAATGTGTTCTTAGCTGGGAAAGGCTACCAGCAGCACGTTCGGATGATGGGCGAGAAAGCTGCAAACGGTGTCCGGCTGTTAGATGCAGAAGGACGCAGCGCTCTCATTTTGGAACGAATGGACTTCCAAACTGCGTTACAAATTGTGGCACGTCGCCATCAAAGCAAGGCAAGTCAGATTCAAGAAAAAATTCCTCTTATGGAACGACGGGAAGCCTTATCTGAAGAGGCGCGAAAAGAGCGGGAGGAGCGCAAAGATTTACTCACTAATGGTTCTCGTTCTAATGCAGGTAAGAGGGGATTTTGGCAAGGTATTAATGATTGGTTTAGAGGTCGGTAATTAAAGGTAAAAGCTGATGTTTAATCCTAATAATCATCAGCCTCACCAAGAGGCTGATTCCTTTCTTGATGAATCTCAAGTTAAGGAAAGCGATGCAATCAAGTCTTATCGGTCATTCGGAAACATGGCTGAATTCGGTTTGTACTTTTCGAGTGGACTGGGATTAGCTCTACTCTGTAAATTGATTCCGGGAATGTTGATTAGTTACGTCCTCCTAATTGCCTGTGCCTCTGGATGTCTCGTTTTAACTGGAAGAGAGAATCCACAGGTTAGCAGCATCATTGGGCTGGCAATCCTTGCTTCAGTATTAGCAAGCTTTTGGGATACAGTTCTTTCCATCTTTTTAGTAATCAATCCTTTGGTTTGGATTGGGATTGGGCTGGGATTGTTTGCACTCTTTTTATCAATATTTATCAGGAGG
>JBFLZA010001452.1:0-1156 GCA_040756535.1 Cyanobacteriota bacterium | reverse complement strand
GCTAACGAATTCAAGACTGATGTAGCAGCCCAAAATAAGGCTATTGAAGATAAACGCGGTAATTCATTACGTCGGGTAGTTCAAGAGTATTTTGGTGGGAAGGATAGCAGAGAACCGCTTTTAAACTTCCGTCACGGTCAAGAACAGAATGACTGTAAAGCTCTAAGGGCAGCTTGTGCCTGTCTTGTTACCGAACGGGATTGTACGGGTTCACTAGGGGCAAAAATGTATTTCGCTGCTTGTTTCTTGGGCCATATTACCCCAGGTGAAAAAATCAGCGATAGCGATTTGAAACACATCACTACTACTCTTGGTTACTCAGATTATTACGTTACAAAACCTGTAGGCTACCCCGATGCACCAGAGAAAGAAAAACTCTCTAATGTTCGGGTTAGTTTTTCAGATTTAGAAGCTATTCGCCACTTGCAAGAGAAGCTAGAAGCACCTAACCAGCAATCGGTAATTAACCAGCTAATTGAGTCATTTAACAACCGGCTGGACACTGCAAAGCAATTACAGTCAGCACAGCAAAAGGTAGCCCAATTAGAAGCACAAGTTAAACAGTTACAGGAAACTAATAACCAGTTAGAAGACATTAATAACCAATTAGATATAGCCAACAAACAATTACAACAGGAGAAAGCAGCAATGGAAACCACAGCACCACAGCCACAAACAGTTACTTTGAATGTCACCGAGTTAGATGACTGGCTAGAAGCGAAAATTATTGAAGTGGTGAATAAGGTAACTGGAGGGCAAGCGATCGCCGCCGCCAAGGCTACTGTCGCCAAGGTCACACCCATCAAGGAAGAGATTGACTGGCAAGCCAAAAGTGATAGTGAAGTTTGGGCAAGCAAAGCACCAGGCGCGGCTGTAGAAAAAATCCGCCGGTCTTATCTGGCTATCTGTTTGTATAACGATACTGTGGCAACTGGAGACAGCGATCGCCTAGCAATTACTAACCAAGCACTCAGAGATTTATCGGGCTGTAACGGTTTGTTGGTACGCGATTGGATTGAGCAGCACAAAGACGAAATAATCAGCCATAATGCGAAATTCGGTATGGAGAACAAGAAAGACCCCAGTAACCCTGCCAGCTATGCTAATAAAGGGAAGGACACAGATAAAATCCTGTTGCTGATAAACGAAGAATTTC
>JBFLZA010001451.1:0-1159 GCA_040756535.1 Cyanobacteriota bacterium | reverse complement strand
AATACCCCGACCATGCAGCACATATATCAATCTTAACCAGATCCCCATCCTTTAGCAGTATCTTTGTCGAGGGAACTCCATGGACAAGCTCATCATTAACTGATATGCAACTCACATGACGATACCCGCGATACCCCTTGGTTTGTGAAATAAGCGCAAGACGATCTAACTCTTGCTCAATCCATTTATCCAGTAAAGCCGTCGATAAACCAGGTCTAACCTCTTGAGAAAGGGCACAAAAGAGATTCGCCAGGCGCTTCCCCGCCTCACGAATCTTTGCTCGCGCATCAGTACCCTTTATCACTATCATATAATCAAACCCTTAATCCACATTTTTTCGTCAGGTCAGCAAACACCAACTCAAGAGGCTGGTCAACGTTTACCCGTACAACCTTCTTCCCGAGCCCTTCATAGTAACTAATAATCTCACGTCGATGTTGATGGTAAGCTTCTAAGCGTTGCCTTATCACTTCTTGGGTGTCATCTTTTCGAGTTATCAGTGCCGAGCCACAACGATCACATATGCCAGCTATTGCAGGCATCAACTGAAGCTCAACAGTTGAATAAGTCGCCCCACACCCCTTCTTTGGACAGATAAGACGAGACATCAATCGCTGTTCCACAACAACATCATCAACTTCAAGAAGAACAATGCACGTCGAAAACGAAGTTAACACAGGCTCTTGAACCAACATCTGATCCAACGCTCGAGCTTGAGCAACTGTCCTGGGAAACCCATCCATTATAAGGTTTGTGAGACCGCTCTCATGTTCAAGCAACCATGCCCGAACTGTTGGTATCATCAACTCTTCTGGTACTAGTTTACCAGAACGAATGAAAAAATCCATCTGCTTACCAATCTCGGACCCCTCATTGACACACCAGCGGCACAGCTCACCAGTTGAAACCTGTCGCCAACCAAGTCTATCAATACAAAGCTGGGACAAGGTACCTTTACCAGCCCCAGGCGGACCAAGAAAAATAATAAGTAACCGCTCCATACTCAAGCAACCGCCTTATTTTTCATCCGACCAGAAGTCAGAAAGCCTTTGTAGCTACGCTCAATAAGGTATGACTCAACTTGAGATCCAAATTCAAGCGCAACACCAACAGCAATCAAAATTGATGTACCACTAAGGAAGAAAGGCATATAAATAAG
>JBFLZA010001450.1:0-1161 GCA_040756535.1 Cyanobacteriota bacterium | reverse complement strand
ATGGAGTTCTAGATTATGTTGAAGATCTTATCAAGCAGCTATAGGTAATGCGTTGAAACCCCTTTGAGGCGGGGGAAAGGTAGTCACTTGGCTCCAGGGCAAAGGGCAAAGGGATGACGAGTCCCCCATCCTTTCCCTTTCGCCTTTAACCTGCCTCACTAGGCGGCTGGAGCTGTGGTAACATCCAAGTCAAATGAACCAGACACTACTGGTAGCTCATCGCCATACAGCAACTGGTAATAGGAAATAGCGCTAGTAACGCTGGGAGAAAGGGAGTAGTTGAGTGGCTCACTAATTTCTTCAATAACGTTGAGAAACTCACTCAAAACAAGATTGATGCTGTAATTTCCTGATGCTTCAATCGTTGCTTCACCGATTAAAACTCCGTCTACCACATCAACATCAAACCCATCGATGACCAGAGCATTTTGAGTACTGTTATAGCTGAAATCAAAACTAGTGACACCTGTTTCAGTCGTCAGGAAGTCATTGTTATTTTCAGGAGTGTTATCGTCATCGTCTGTAACAGTAATGTTGAATAGACCATCTAAGAGGTCAACTCCATCCTGTGCATCGGTAATTTCTAAAGCATCTAAAATGTCTTGGACAGTATCGGTAATATCAACATCTAAAAGATCGAAAACTTGTTCGATGGAAGTAGTGGGAGTAAAGCCAAATAAATTACTGACTACAGGGAAATCTAGGGTGATGTCCCCATCTTCATAGTGTGCCGGGTTGTTGGGAACTGTGAAGCTAGCACCTTGTAAATTTTGCGAAAAGGTTTGTGTAGACGGAATACTACCAGGCTCTAATTCCAGTAACTCCTCCAGTTCGGGAATAATGAACATCCCAGCTAAAGGGTCAACATTCACAGTGCCGAAAATATTCCCTTCGAGGATATTGAGTGTTATCGTATCGCTTGTGGGTGTATCTAACTGAAATTCTGGAAGAGTTAAAACGACTGAAGATGTAAATGAGTCCGTCATGGTAGATCCCGTTTAAGTGATTAAGTTAGAGAAACTTATTTTGCGCGATCGCATTTATTCCAGGGTTTGGTAAAGACTATTGCAAAAATTCTGCAATTCGCTCTACTGCTGTTTCCAAAATGGCTGGATTTTGTACCAAAGCAAATCGAACATATCCTTCCCCAGCTTTGCCAAA
>JBFLZA010001449.1:0-1163 GCA_040756535.1 Cyanobacteriota bacterium | reverse complement strand
AATGACGCTCATGCCACTGATGATGCCGTGGTTGCAGAGAAGGGGTAAGTCGGCAAATCGCGATTCTGTACGCAAATCTTCGAGAATGACGGGTTCTTGGGAAAGAAGAGTATAGCCCGCTTGTGAATAAATTCCTGCATCTACAGTGGCGTGCCCAACCCAACCCTCTTGCCAACCAACACCTGCCTGTAGGAGCAATGTTTTGCTATCGGGGAGTTGTTCGAGTACTTTGACATACTCTACCTTTAGAGTGTCGGCAACAAGGGTAACGGCAGCATTTAATAGTGCTGAAATATCCATCCCAGTGAGGGCTTGTTGACCGAGAGTTGCGATCGCCGTTTGCTGAGACACCCGCATTTGTAAAGAGGCAATCAGTTGCTTGCGCTCTTGTACTTCATCGGTTTGAACCGTAACTTCCCCAGGTTCTGATTGGGTGTGGGAACGTTTTTTTTCATTCATATAAGATTAATAGATAAATATTGAGATTATCGTCCATAAAGGTTAAGCAGAAGGGAATGCAAAAGCTAAAAAATGGGCTACTGGCTTTGTTTTTGAAGTCTAACTGTCCTTTATGCGATCGCCCTGCTGATGTTAAGTTGTGTGAATATTGCCAACGTCAATTGCAGCGTTGCCAGTTGTCTAAACCCAGCGAATTCTGGAAAGGAGAGTTGCCAGTATTCGTCTGGGGGAATTATAGTGGCATTTTAAAACGTGCGATCGCTGCCTTAAAATACGACAATCAACCGCAGTTGGCGCATCCTTTAGGCCACTGGTTGGCTCAAGCTTGGCTCCAATCCCCTGCTACTACCTCTGCTAAAAAATTTACAGTGGTTCCGATTCCTTTGCACTCCACCAAGCTGCAACAACGGGGTTATAACCAAGCGGAATTGATTGCTCAAAGTTTTTGCGATATTACAGGTTACAAACAGCAACCCCAAGGGTTAGAGCGAATGCGTACTACTGAAGCTCAGTTTGGACTTTCTGCACAAGCGAGAGAGCAAAATCTTGCCGATGCGTTTAGGGTTGGTAAACGCTTGCAAAACCATCCGCCTAGTTCACCCGTGCTATTAGTGGATGATATTTATACGACGGGTGCAACTGTTCGCTCTGCTGCCCAAGCCTTACACAAGCAAGGAATATCGGTGTATGGTGTAGTTGCGATC
>JBFLZA010001448.1:0-1163 GCA_040756535.1 Cyanobacteriota bacterium | reverse complement strand
GAATGAGGGTAAAAAGCCAGGGATGTATATCTTGGTGTCTCAAATTCCAATTAATGATTCTTCTCTTACTCCGTGCCTGGTAGCAGAATCTCGATACACAAAAGGTAAAAGGGTTGTTCTTTCCCCTTTTCCCTTACCCCTTTCCCATCTCCCCCAGCTCTTACTCAAGAGCTTAATACCATTTTATAGCAGTACATTTAACCCCCCTAGCCCCTTTTGGTAAGGGGGGAATAAGTAGCCTACCAATCAAAAAATGATATAAAAACTGAGCAAACTGCCCTCAAGCAGAGTTATTTCATTTTGATTGTTAATTGAGTTTTCACACGCCCGGAGTATCTTTCTTTTCTACCTTCGGTACGATATCAGGACGATCCTTGCTTTCCCAACCTACGGGGCGCTTAGAGTTGTACCAGGCAATTGAACCAATGGTTACAGCGGCAATAAAGCCCACAATATACACAAGGGTAAAAGAAACGGGAAAATGAGGCGCTGCCTCTACCCCTACTGCCAATAATAAATTCATAGTTTGTCAACTCCTTATCGTATTTCGGTTATCCTACCAAACCTCCAAGGTCTATCTATCACTCTTGAGTTTGATCCATAGACAAATTTTAAGCATGATTACTCAGCCGCTGGTGCGGGTGGTTCTGGAGGAGGTGCTGGCGCGGGAACGGATTGCCGTGCTGGTGCCGGTGCTTTTCTGGATGCTGGCGGTGCTGGCGGTGCCGCTGCAGGTGCGGGCACGTACCGCCGTGCCCTTCTGCGAGGTGGAGTTGGAGGTCTTGATGCCTCACTCTTTTGAGGCGTTCGTTGTCTTCTTGATGACTGTCTCGGAGTCGAATTGCTGGAATTTGAGCTTCTCGAACTTGGCCTTCTATAACTTGAGCTTCTCGAACTTGGCCTTCTATAACTTGAGCTTCTCGAACTCGTGCTTCTCGAACTTGAGCTTCTCGAACTTGAGCGTCTAGAACCCGAACTGCTGTTGCTTGAACTACTTGAACTGGAGTTACTCGAACTCGTGCTTTGTCCAGAGCTACGGCGACGACGGGAACGTCTTGTAGGTTGTTGAGGTTGGCTGTAACTTTGGGTTCGAGTTCGTCTTTGACTAGAACTTTCGTTACGCGTTTCGGATGGGCTGCTACTATAGCTGCGACGACGACGCC
>JBFLZA010001447.1:0-1164 GCA_040756535.1 Cyanobacteriota bacterium | reverse complement strand
CAATCATTATTTAGCAAACTTATTGAAATTAATCTACCTTCTAAACTGTAAAAAGCATATATTTCTAAGTTGTTTAGTGGATGCCTGCAAGACTTAATAAGGATCGTATCGCGGAATTCACCAGGGGGATAACTTGCAGTCTGAGACCTCACATCTACAGGTCCAAACTTCTTCAGTATTTCCAGAGCTTCTTCTCTCCTCATGCCTGGAGTGATGGTTTCTAGTAAGTAACTCTCAATTCCATCCATCGTTGCTGGTGCACTAACTTTTCTAGCAATTGAGGGGATGCAAATAGCATAATCCACCCACCGGAATAATGTCATGTAAACGCACGACACTAAACAGCTGCCTATAAGAAGCAGTCCCAAGGCAATGACAAATTTCTTGTATTGGTTGTTCAACACAGTTTTCATCATCATCGTAGATTCATTTCATTTGACCTCTTGCATAAGTCAGCCGACGTTAGAGAATGTCTCTTACGCAAAGGCGTATTGTGCGCTCTCTGGCGCGTTTTTGCAAGAGGTCTATTTTCTCAATCTATTTCTTAATAGGTTGAGCAAGAAAAAACTTAATAGAGTGATTAAGCCGCCCCATAGATTGAGAAGCCTGATTTCAGTATGAAAAAACATCTTTCCGATCAGCCATAAGCAAATGCCCACAGCATAGACTATGGTGAAAGCACCAGCAATTCGTGTTAGCAGGTCAATAAGTAGCAATAAACTTTTATTCATAGTAGGACTTTCGCTTATGCAGGAGAAAAGGCGTGAATTCTAGGTGACGCCAGTTCAGCCCGCAGGTAATCGCTGAACAAATTGTTTTTGGTTTGGTAGAGCGTTTTTCCAAGAGCCTTGGCTCTGACTTTCAAAGAAAGCCAGGCATGGTAACAACAGGCAATGTGATTGCGTTGAGAGCGCCCTTTGCGACATTGGCATTTTTCGGTTCCAGTCAACTGTTTGAGACCACGATGCAGTTCTTCGATTTGCCAGCGCACGTCGTTCGCTTCTTGAGCGGACTGTGTGGTCAAAGTCTCATCTGGGCAATTGGTAATGACCCAGTCAATGTCGCCGTCTGTGGCAACTACCTTGAATAACTGCACTTTGAACGGTACTTCCTTCAATTTGATCTTGACACCATTTTGCAAACGTTCGGTTGTCCAATCGATCT
>JBFLZA010001446.1:0-1164 GCA_040756535.1 Cyanobacteriota bacterium | reverse complement strand
TTACCTTTGATGCCGTAAGGCGTTGAGCACGGTTGCAGCAGAAGTATGATGCGATCGCAGCCAGGTGTTCTTACCTTTGATGCCGTAAGGCGTTGAGCACTTGACTATCCCAGCGCTGCCCCAGCCAGCTACCCCACTGTGTTCTTACCTTTGATGCCGTAAGGCGTTGAGCACGACTTCCTAGCGAGATGGCGCGATGCGTAGCGGAACAGTGTTCTTACCTTTGATGCCGTAAGGCGTTGAGCACTTCTCTACCACCGTGCGAGCGGCTTCAACTAAATGTGTTCTTACCTTTGATGCCGTAAGGCGTTGAGCACATGGATGAGGAACATTGAGACGTTGTGTTTCTCTGAGGTGTTCTTACCTTTGATGCCGTAAGGCGTTGAGCACGGACAACGGTTTTGAGGCGACTTACAAAGCTGCTGAGTGTTCTTACCTTTGATGCCGCAAGGCGAATATACGTTGTTTGTAGGGGCACGGCAATGCCGTGCCCTGACTGTATTCTATGCTTGCCGAGAACTGCTATAGTTTCTGCATCAAATCTGTTTAAAAAACCCGATTATAGTAGGGGCGGGTTTAGCGAGCAGCCCTGAATAATACGGACAAATTAACATCAAAACCCGCCCTTCGCTCCTCGCAGACTTTTCTGTGAAATTAAGGTTTATCAAATTCATCAAGACTCGTTTCCGGACTTACATCTTGACTAGTGCCTTTGATGTTGCGTTCGTACCAACGCATCAATGGTGTTGCACTAATTCCATGCAAAATCACAGAAATGACAACTATGATGTAGGTGATCCAGGCAATTTGCTCTCCAGTTTCTCCTTGCAAACCTTTACCGAATGCATAGGTTAAATAATAGAGAGAACCGACGCCGCGAATGCCGAACCAGCCAAAAAGCCAACGGGTTGGTGGTGGAATCCGGCTGCCCAGCATACTTACCCAAACTCCTACAGGTCGAATCACAAACAGCAGCAACCCAGCTAACAACAGAGCTTTACCTGAATACTTAATGATGGGGGCAATGAGCAGCAAGGAACCCAAAATCAAAATGGTTCCCACCTCTAAAAGCTTTTCAACTCGCTCGGTAAATCTAATTTGAGCAAGTCGCTTTTCTTGATCGCGATAATAACTGTCTTGAACAACAACCCCAGCAACAAAAAC
>JBFLZA010001445.1:0-1164 GCA_040756535.1 Cyanobacteriota bacterium | reverse complement strand
CAATTCTTGCTTGGAGGCAAAACCTAATGTTTCAACCAGGGCATCATTAGCAAATAGAATTTCACCTTCGAGGTCGGTTTGATATACTCCCACAATGGCGTTGTCCACCAGGTTGCGGTACTTTTCTTCTAACTCTCGTTTCTCGCGCCAATGTCTCGCTTCTGCTGCTGCTCTCTCCTTTAAGCGATAGTTCCGATAGAATAGTATTGATCCACCTGCAAGCGCGGCAATGACAATGCCGAGTAGAAGTAAGGTTTCTTTAAGGTCTGCCGCTACCGGTAATGCAATTGCATCATAAGGGACATTGAGAACCAAAATCCATGAGGCGTTGGCGTATTCCATTCGAGCATAGGCCGCTACCTTCCACGGTTGTCCTTTGATTTGGTAAAAAGAAGTCCCTGCTTTTTGGTTCAGCATCGCATCGATATAATCGAAGGATTCGTGACACTGGCGACACGCCTCACCTTTTTTCCTGAAATTTTTCATTACCATCTCTGAATGCTGGCTTTGGAAAAGAAGCGTACCACTGCTATCTATTATCCAGAGATTCTGATTTGCTTGTATGACTTCCACACCCGGTTCATATCTCAGTAACTGTGCAAGCTTGATAGTATAAGTTACCATCCCGATGAATGTACTCCCAACATCCGCTGCATCCCTTGCTGGTATTTCACGATACAGGGGGGTAACTAATTGAAAACGATGAGGCGGGGATTTTGCTGAGACAGAGTGCCTTTCCGATGTATCCGCTGGAGGAGTACTATAAGGATGAATAGGTCCGGTGAGATAGACCTTCCCCTTGTTCTCCAGCGCCCGAGCCCATTGCAAACTGGAACAATTTTTGTACGCGCGACCGATTGCCTTCTGATTCGTCGAAAAAGCAATAACTCCGTTGCTGTCATACAGCGAGATTGACTCAACACCTTTTGCCTGGATGTAAGAAAGTATTTCTTGAAAGTGACGTTCCGCAGTTGCTAGATCGAAATGCTGTACAGATTCTACCGTGGTGAGAACTTGGAGTCCTTGTGCACGTGCCGTCAAAGAAGCTTCAACAGTCGCTGCAAGCGTCTGAACATGGAGCAACTGCTGTTGATTAAACTGTGCAACAATTTTCTGTTGGCTTTTCAGATGGAGGTCTATGGCGAGAAAGACGACAACTGCAAT
>JBFLZA010001444.1:0-1165 GCA_040756535.1 Cyanobacteriota bacterium | reverse complement strand
CATTGCAAATCATCTTGACGTTGTTCCTCGGAATACAAATAGCGTTTTCCTTGACGGTTCGTATAGTTACCAACTGGACGTAAATAGAAAGCTTCTTCTATATCTAATTTGCCCTCTACTACATCAATAATTCTTTGCCCTGTATAGCGAAAAGAATTGTGAACTACAACTCCATTACCTACAAAATTATGCCATTTTCCAGCAACTTCTAAATCGTAAGTTCTTTGTAGTCCGAGGTATCGCACTTGGACAACTTTCATCGGGTGAGCTTTCAGCTTGTGACCGATCGGTTTAGGTTTTTCGGGAAGCGCTTGGATCGGAAGAAAGTTTTGGGCAAACTTTAGTTCTAATCCTTGATTGTGAATTTGTCGATGACAATCTTCACAAACACTTACGAGATTGTCAAAATCATAAGCTTGTTCTGGGTGGGAGTAAACGGGAAGTAAGTGATGTGCATGAAGTTGACCACCACGAACACCACACTGCTGACAAGTAAAGTCAAACTTCTCGTGAACTTGAGGTGCAATAGTACGAGTCCACGCTCCGATAGCGACTCGTTCTTCAGTGACTCCACCTTTCCAAAAATTACTGTTTGCACCTCGACGTGTAAACTGTTTTGACCTTTCCCTTCTTTGTTGTCGCTGTTCGGAAGTTAGGTTTAAAGCGTAAGCTCCTCGAAATCCTTTATTCCAAGGGTTTTTCGTTCCTGGCTGACACTTGTTTAGATTTAGGTCGTGGTTATAAACCCACTTTTTGATAGCTTCAACCGAACACCCAGCCTTTTCAGCTATCTGTCGAGCAGTTAATCCTGCTGATAGTTGCTCGATGAGCCAACTTTTGTCTCGATACAATCCTTCGCCAACAATCACTCCATTAGTCATTAAGTAGCAATCAGACCGATAAGAAAGAACTTCTTGGTTCGTGTTAGTAATTAAGCCAATAGCTTCTTTCATCTTCTGCCAACCTTGTTCGGTGAGAAGACGATGCTCAGCGGTACAGTCTAATGTTCTACCATCTTCAAGAGTTAACCGATAAACAGGCTGTATTCCTTGATCGAAAACTTCCTGAATATGACCAATTTCAAAAATCCCTGTATCGTCATTAAGAACTCTGAGGTTCATTTTCCGAAGACGGGATTTAGAATCTCTTCGATATTGTCCCGGTG
>JBFLZA010001443.1:0-1171 GCA_040756535.1 Cyanobacteriota bacterium | reverse complement strand
AAAACTGTACAACCAACCCCTTAACGCACTGCGTTATTCATGTTCAAGGATAGAAAAGGATTTAAAATATGAAACCATCAACTTTACGTTTGACCACATTGGTTTTGAGTTTAGCGGCATCAGGTTTGGCCAGTGCAGAAACTTATATTGTGGATCGTTATCAGGACGATAGTGCAAAAGGTTCACTGCGTTGGGCGATTGAACAATCGAATGCCAATGCGACGCAAGAAAATGAAATTCACATCCAAGCTGTGGGGCAAGCCCCCTATGCAATTAAACTAAATCAGCCTTTGCCGCCAATTAAGTCTTCAGTGAAGATCATCGGGATGCAATGGGACAAAACAGGCGAGTTTATTGCGATTGATGGTTCAAACTATATTAAAGGTGAAGGCGCGAAAGCCTGCCCAGGGGCAAACCCTGAACAGTACGGCACCAATGTCCGTACCACGACTTTGCCGGGTCTGGTTCTACAAGATGTGAATGGTGTGACGCTAAAAGGTCTGGATATTCATCGGTTCTGTATTGGTGTTTTGGTGAACCGTTCAAGCAATAACTTGATTCAACATAACCGTATCAGTAATAACTACGGTGGCTCAGGCGTGATGTTGACGGGTGATGACGGTAAGGGCAATCCGACCTCGACCACCACTAATAACAACAAAGTCTTGAACAACTTGTTTGTCGATAATGGTGATGGTTTAGAGCTGACTCGTGGCGCCGCATTTAACCTTGTTGCCAATAACCTATTTACTTCAACCAAAGCCAATCCAGAGCCGTCTCAGGGTATTGAAATCCTGTGGGGCAATGACAACGCAGTGGTCGGCAACAAATTTGAAAACTATTCTGATGGTTTGCAAATTAACTGGGGTAAGCGCAATTACATCGCTTATAACGAACTGACCAACAATTCGATAGGCTTTAACCTCACGGGTGATGGCAACATTTTTGACAGTAACAAAGTGCATGGTAACCGTCTTGGCATTGCCATTCGTTCAGAAAAAGATGCCAATGCCCGTACGACATTGACCAAAAACCTAATTTGGGACAATGGCAAAGACATTAAACGCTGTGAAGCAGGTGGTTCGTGTGTGCCAGATCAACGTTTGGGTGCCATTGTATTTGCAGTGCCTGCACTTGAACATGCTGGCTTTGTCGGTTCTCGTGGTGGTGG
>JBFLZA010001442.1:0-1173 GCA_040756535.1 Cyanobacteriota bacterium | reverse complement strand
CGACTCCGATAACAGCGCTATTAATTGATGGCTCTTGCTGGACGTAAAGACCACCCGCTTTTGAAACTTCGCGACAGTTTTGTGGGGGAGGAGAGTCCTGACAAGACGAGAGAAAACCCGCATATACATAACCTTGCAGGGGAGCTGAAATCGGCATCCACTCTGCGCCAGGATTCCCAGAAACAATATTTCTGCCAGGATTGTCAACAATGGTGACATTCCGTCCATGAGTTATTATTCCAAGCGCTCTGCTGTAAACCGTTGGTTCTTCCCGAACATAAAGACCGCTTCTAGCTGCAACTTCGCGGCAGTTGTCTGAGATCTGTGCCAGTTGATATACACCCTC
Source organism: Cyanobacteriota bacterium (assembly GCA_040756535.1). Classification (GTDB taxonomy): domain Bacteria; phylum Cyanobacteriota; class Cyanobacteriia; order Cyanobacteriales; family Coleofasciculaceae; genus JBFLZA01. The sequence goes on along the minus strand of JBFLZA010001442.1, from coordinate 827 downwards.
GTTCTGGAAAGATGTTATCTTTGGGGTCTGAATTTCCTGAGTTGTAGCTGTACTAGCAGCAATAGGGTGAGCAACAAAAGCCGTTAAAGCTGACAAAAGTAAAGTAGGTATTGTTACAGATTTTTGCACGTTACTCATCTGTTTCATGGCGAAGTTCCTCTGGTGTTTACGGGTTCCTAGCCAAAGTTGAAAATCTAATAGCTTCCCCTGAACCAGGAACAAATGTAAAAACATTTAATTAATCTATACCTTAAATATTAGAATATTCTCAACCGTATTAAGATATAATTCTGAGTTTATAGGATAGTTTAGATGTTAAGTTATACACACGCAAACGCTATTATTTTGCAAGTTTAGTAAATATCTAAACTTAACTGTTAGATGATGTTAACTAAACATCTGTTTGCTTAGATGTCAACAGTTAATCTGTTAACAAGTCGGAAGAAATGAGTTGTTTTTGGATGGCTAAGACTGCCGCTTGAGTGCGATCGCGCACCTCTAGCTTCTTCAAGATGGAGTGGACATGAACTCTGACAGTACCAGGAGCAATGTAGAGAAGGTCTGCAATCTCCTGATTGCTCCTGCCGGCTGCAATCATTGCCAAGATTTCCTGCTCGCGCCTTGTGAGCGGATTCGCCGGCAATTCTTCAGCCTGTGATGGGGTATCAGTAGGTTGTGCGCTTTGCACAAAAGTAGATTGAATCTCCGTGGTTGCTGCTTCATCCCACCAGGAAGCTCCTGCTGCTACAGAACGCAGCGCCAAAATGAGAAGTTCTGCCCTAATTCCCTTAAGGCAGTAGCCTTTGACACCAATTTCAATTAACTTA
>JBFLZA010001441.1:0-1177 GCA_040756535.1 Cyanobacteriota bacterium | reverse complement strand
TCCATCAGGGAGTTGGTGTAACCCATGCCAGCGTTGTTAATCAGAATGTCAATCGGAGCAAAATCTGCCGCAATTGCCTGCATTCCCTCTTTTACTTGCTCAATATTTGCTAGATCGAAAGCATAAGCTTTGGCTTCTACTCCCGTTTCCCTCGCAGCAAGGGCGACGGACTCTAGCTCGTCTTGAGAACGGCTGACTAAGGCAACGTCAATTCCTGCCTTGGCAAACGTCAACGCTGTTGCTTTGCCAATACCACTACTAGCACCAGTGATCAAAGCGCGTCGTTTAATTTGAGAAGCCATGAAATTTTCCAATACTCTGCAACTGAATACTTCTACTGCATCCTGTATCACTACCAAACTCAGTTAAAAATCGTCCTGAGTTGGGACGTGAGACAAGAATTGCCGATTTTTCATTAGTACGAAGTACTTGGTGTTTCCTGCGTACCCTATCCATGTTAAGCCGTGAAGCCACTTCCCTCTCGCACTTGAGTTAAGGGGCATAACACCCAATCACGGTATGGCTGCACAGGCAACTCAACTAAATTCTCAAAATTTTTCGCGACCGCGTCCGTCAGCTTGCATTGGCTTTTTAGGTTTAATCCCCTAACGCAGGTAGCTAGTAACAGGTAGGAAAGAGTCAAAAAGAGGGAAATGTAAAAAAATGTTACTTAAGTTAGTATATCACTCAGAATTCGGTTTGCAGGTTGAAGACGAGGATGAAGGATGAAGTGAACAAGGGATTGGTGATTAATGCGAGTTTTTCAATTACACCGCTACTTCTGTAAAGACACCAATGCTGCGGAATTTTTGATAGCGCAGCTCCCGACGTTCTTGGCTAGACATTTGGCTTAAGGTTTCTATGTTTCTGAGCAGGGCATCTTTCAGGATGGATGCAGCGGCTAGAGGATCGGAGTGAGCACCTCCAACCGGTTCTGCCAAGATTTCATCAAGAATCCCTAGCTCTTTAAGATCCGTGGAGGTAATTTTTAAGGAAGCGGCGGCTTGGGGCGACTTGCTGGAATCTTTCCAGAGAATTGCCGCACAAGCTTCTGGGGTAGCGACAGTATAGACGGCGTGTTCCAGCATTAAAAGGCGATCGCCAACACCAATTCCCAACGCGCCACCGGAGCCGCCTTCGCCAATTACCGTACAAATAATCGGGACATCCAAGCGGA
>JBFLZA010001440.1:0-1177 GCA_040756535.1 Cyanobacteriota bacterium | reverse complement strand
GAGTGAGAATTTTGCACTAACAGGTAGCTTGTACGTTTGGTTAGCAACGCTTTCTAAAACGTGCTGATAGGCAGCTTGTTCCTGTTGTGTGCCAGAAAGTTCATTCACTAACCAGCCTCGAATAGCAGCCGACTTACGAATTAGCGGGGTAACATCTACGATGTCTGGTTGACCTAACAAACCATAAATCCAGAGAGTACCTTGGCTAGCCAGTAGACGGATTTCTTGGTTGAGGAACTCCCCGGCGGCTATCGGATCGAAAATGACATCAGCGCCTTTCCCTTGAGTCAAGCGCCTGATGTCTCGCCACCACTGGCGTTCACGAGTCACTACCAGATGGTCATACTGAGCTTCTTTCATCGTTTGCAGTTTATCCACCTTACCGGGACTGGTTGTCAAATCAATTGAGATACCGCCTTTGTGTTTAACCACCTGTGAAGCTGCGATCGCCACACTACTACTAGCAGCCGGGAGGAGTACAATTTGTCCAGGTTGCAATTGTTGTTTCCAGATCAGGCAACCCCAGGCAGTCAGGTAAGGTAGCCATAGGGTTCCCAGTAACTCATCGGGAATCTCATCAGGAGCCGGGATGGTCTTGTCAGCCGTGGTAAGGTAATGGGATTGGTAGGTGCCTTGACCGATACCGTTAGATGCAGGAGCATCCAAGCTGAGAATAACTTTCTGACCAACATGGCGGTCTGTGACCCTATTACCGATCGCTTCAATGTAACCTCCTCCCTCTATACCTGGTGTAAAAGGTGGGTTGCCGGAGATCAGCTTGTATTCCCCTCGCCGTGCCATCAAGTCGGCATGGTTCATCCCGATGCTGGTTAACCGCACAACGACCTGGTTGCTGTCGGTGGCAGGAGTGATGTCTGGCAGTTCAACAACTTGTAGGCGATCGCTTGCTCCAAAGGCATTGACAACAACTTTATACATGAACAGGCTCCTAGGGCTGTTTACAGATGTAAGCTTTGGCTAGCTAGTTCAGCTAGTAAGGTAGACCAAGTGCTTCTGACTTACTGCTTGAGAGTACACAAATTGCGGTTTGTTAACTTTCCGATTCTTGCTGAAAATTGCTTCTTCTTGCGCCGTCCACTAGATTCGGCTTGTATACCTATTTGTCTATCATCAAATGGCACTCTGAGCGGAGGGCGATCGCATAGTTGAAACGGGT
>JBFLZA010001439.1:0-1181 GCA_040756535.1 Cyanobacteriota bacterium | reverse complement strand
CCGACTTTGGCGGTTTGGGGCCACTTGGTGTCATGAGATCACTCCTTTGCTTTAAACTGGAAAGTTGCGCTGGGGCTCCTGCAATTTCCTGCTTGTTAGGAACTCTCTAACCCAAAAAGCGTTGATCATGAGCAAGACGAACAGAAAGCCGTAAACGTAATACCTACCCAAAGCGCTTGCATCAAGAAGAGGCGCTAGGACCTTTCCTATATCAAACCGGTTAAAATAGAAATTAGCGGTGATGTGCCATACGATAGGGCCGTAGAGGGACGTGCCACTTTTATAACTGTAATAGAGCAACAGTCCAAATACAAATTGAAATAACGTCTGGCCAGTACCATAATGTAGGTGCAACAGCGCTGTAACTAGCGAAAGCAAACATATTGCCTTCCAAGCCCCTAGTTTCCTGGCTACAGGGGAATATAGAACGCCTCTGAATAGTAACTCTTCAAGAATAGGAGTTACAAGAACCACTAATAGCAGCGTGAGCATATATGCCAATACCGCTGGGCTTATATGTGTATTCTGACTTGATGTTGCTGACAGTTCGCCGACCCAAGCGGTAAATAGCAAAAATACCAGTGCAATATTTGCGTTGCGAATCCCGCTTCTTAATGATTTCGCTTTATCAAGACCAAGATCGGTCAAGCCGACGCCAAACGGCTTCTGGATAAACCAGTAATAACAAGTTAATATTGTAACGCAATATATTACCGCTGAAATTAAAGTGAGTAATTGAGGCAGCAGTGTGTGCTGTGCTAGTATGCAATGTAGAATAAATTGCAGATAAGTGAGAGAGAGAACGGGAATTAGGATCTTATATGCGTCATTCAATGTCCATCTATGCTGCTCAAAAAATGGTTGGTCAAAAGGGTGATCATGATCAATTCTAGCTATTATGGCTAAAATGAGGAGAACTACAATAAGCTTTATTGTCCCGACAATCACGAGGTCCACAGTGACACTCCTTCAAGCGACATCAAAGCGCTAACGGCCTTGTACAGGGTGAGCCAACCACCCCCTTCGACCTCCCTGTGCGAACATGGCGAGTTTTAGGCTAGTTTTAATCGCAAATCTGCGGTGAACACTGGCTGCGGAGCATCCCGTATTGGGGTACGGAGCAGGCTCCGAGATCCCGTGCGGAAAGCGGAATTCTGCTGGCGGTTTGTCCGCAAGCCTGG
>JBFLZA010001438.1:0-1181 GCA_040756535.1 Cyanobacteriota bacterium | reverse complement strand
GTGGAGGTTTTGGAGCGATAGGTCGGCATGGCGCATCCTATTCGTCTAAGGGTTCTTAATAGTCTAGACTTTATGGTTACGTTGCAAAAACTTCTCGGTGACAAATGCTCTGTGTCAATCTCGTTGCCTTAAGCAATAAGTCCAAAGTGCTGTTGTCCCAAGAGAACCTTTATCGCTACGACATAGGGGAGATGAGAATTATATCGATTTAAAAGTTTAACGACATTAGTTTAATAACCAGGGTAAGCGCGTCTCAAACGCTATTGACAAGAGGATATAGAGGTATCATCACGTTGAGATAGGCAAGCCGCAAAAATAGTAAGCATGTAATTATTATCCATTGCGGCTCGATGGGATTTTTGGCGGGTACTACGTTTAAAAGAGAGTTCACGGTTCAAGGCATTAAGGGCAATCCGTCGTAGCAAAGCCAGATTTTGTGGTGCATGTCCCGTTCGGACACGACAAGCATCTTCATTAAAAGTGACATCCATTGTCCAATGGAGACCATTCTCAACACCCCAATGGAGACGAATAACTTGCCCGAATTTACAAGCATCACTGTCGAGACTGGTTAAGTAAAACTGAACTTCATGGGTAATTTTGTTCCAGAGGTGTCTGACTCGCACTACCATGACAACGGTTTTGAGACCTAACCAATCCGCTTGTTGATGCAGTGGGGGCAATTGAGAAACTGGTACAGTCCAAACTTGTCTTTTTTCAATACGATGATGTGCTTTTTCTACCCGTTCATTGTAGCTGATGTTTATCCCCTCGAATTTGAGAGTTTGGGCTTGCTCAAACCAAGTCTTGACTTGCTGATACAGCTTTGGATGGTTAGCTTTAAGAGCGAGAACGTAATCGGCTTTTGCATGATATATTTGAGCTGCAATTGCCGTTTGCGTACCCATTGCATCAATCGTAATGATGCATCCAGCTAGGTCAAGTAGCTCTAATAAGGCAGGAATTGCCGTAATTTCATTCGATTTTTCAGAGACTTTGACTTGTCCCAAAACCAGACGATGTTCACAGGCCCATGCGCTGACTAAATGTAAAGCCGATTTCCCTTGTTCTCTGTCATAAGACCCTTTGAGGGTCTTACCATCAATCGGAATTACTTGTGCCCCGACCGTTTCAACTATCGACTGTACCCACCTGTGAAAACAACGCTCAAATACTTTTGG
>JBFLZA010001437.1:0-1182 GCA_040756535.1 Cyanobacteriota bacterium | reverse complement strand
CCGGCACCGAATCCGATATAGATGGGTTTGGCATGATTCCAGCTAATGGCACTGGAGTTGACGCCTATACAAACGCCGATAGTTATTGATGCTGCTACTCCACCACTGCCGGCTGCGGCGGCCACCATCATTCCTTGCATGGATTCATGACAGGTGTTGAGGGTGGCCTTAGCCGCTTCCTCCTTAACTAAAGTGCGGATGGCAATTGCTGAGTCGTGGGAGAGTTGGGTGATGAGGGCGCTATCTGACGGGTCAAGCTGGAGAATTTCCCACCCACTTGGTAGTTTTTTTTGGCAGCACCTCGTAAAGCACTCCGAAATCCAGACCGCGCACTATCATCAACTTCCTTGAGTTCAGAAAGTTTAGGGCCATTGAGGAAGACATCGGCAGTTTCAATGTGGAATTGCACGCGCATTGCTGTCCCGCGATGCTCTGCTGCATAGCGCACATCCTCCGCATCGTCAATTTGCACCAAACTCATCCCTTCTCCGATGGCATCCATGCCGGTGGCTAGGGTAGATTGGGTTTGCTTCCCTTCCGCCCATTGTGCAACAGCTTCCGTTGGTGTAATTCCTGAAACAACCTTGGGCATGACATCATCCAAGGCGTTTTGAAGTAGGTCTGAAGTGCAGCCAATCTCTATGAGGGCATTGATAACCGATTGCATTCTAGATGACTTGACATTGTAATAGCTGGCAAATTCTTCAACTTGTTGCTGTGTTAGGTTCATGAGTTAGATTCCTTGAGTTTTCAATATGTGAATGATTCGCTTTTCCTTGTAGCCTCGTCCCCCGCGTGTAATTCGCAAGAACAATTTTCTCAACTCAACAATTTGTTGAAATTGCTCCTTGGTCAATCCCTCTTGAAACTCATCCATTTTGAATTCTTCGGGGCAATTTTGCTTGAGAAGTTTAACGTAATACTCCCCTCGACTTCTGCTTACAGGGATTGCTTGCCATGCCAAATTGCGAGGGATTTGGACAACTGATTCATTTTCAAAAGGATTGAAGTGAAGTTGCATGGACGCCAAAGCAAGCATTCTCGCTATCGAAATAGGTTTGTGAGGACATTTACAAGACACTGACAAAATACTTGTTGGGTATGTTGTCTAGATATCTTCTTTCTGTCCTATGTTGTCACCTTAAAAAAAAGACCCAATTGGGTCTATGCAGATTTGGGAAG
>JBFLZA010001436.1:0-1183 GCA_040756535.1 Cyanobacteriota bacterium | reverse complement strand
GGAAGCAGACCGACTGCTACAGCAAGGGATTGAGCAGTTTCAGACCAGTCAATTTGAGGCAGCATTACAGTCTTGGCAGCAGGCGTTGACAATCTATCGGGAAATTAAAGACCGTTTGGGGGAGGGGAATGCTCTAGGCGGTCTGGGACTTGCTTACTCTTTCCTTGGAGATTACGCCAAGGCGATTGAGTATCACCAGCAGTTTTTAGCGATTGCACGAGAAATCAAAGACCGTTTGGGGGAGGGGACATCTCTGGGCAATCTGGGACTTGCTTACTATTCTCTGGGAGATTACGCCAAGGCAATTGAGTATCACCAGCAGGCGTTGACAATCTATCGGGAAATTAAAGACCGTTTGGGGGAAGGGCAATCCCTAGGCAATCTGGGAAATGCTTACTCTTTCCTGGGAGATTACGCCAAGGCGATTGAGTACCACCAGCAGCATTTGGCAATCGCGCGGGAAATTAAAGACCGCCAAGGTGAGGGGAATGCGCTGGGCAGTTTGGGAGTTCCTTACTTTTACCTGGGAGATTACGCCAAGGCGATTGATTACCACCAGCAGAGTTGGGCAATCGCGCGGGAAATCAAAGACCGTTCGGGGGAGGGGAAATCCCTGAACAATTTGGGAGTTGCTCTCCAGAGATCGGGCAATCTAGCGGAAGCCGAAAAAACCCTCCGCGCTGGAATTGAGGTCTGGGAATCTCTCCGGGAACGATTGGGTGGCTTAGATGCCGAAAAAGTGTCGATTTTTGAGCAGCAAGCTAGTACCTATCGCCAGCTCCAACAAGTCCTGATTGCTCAAAATCAACCCACTATTGCTCTAGAAGTTTCTGAAAGGGGTCGTGCCAGAGCATTTGTGGAGCTACTGGCGACACGCTTCTCCTCGACTTCCTCTACTGGGCCGAATGTCTCTACAAATCCACCCAACATCCAGCAAATTCAACAAATCGCTCAACAGCAAAATGCCACCCTGGTTGAATATTCGATTATTTATGACGATTTCAAAATTCAGGGTAAAGAAAAAACCCAAGAATCAGAACTTTATATTTGGGTAATCCCGCCCTCAGGAGTTGTATCGTTCCGCCGTGTTGACCTCAAACCCTTGTGGCAGCAGCAAAATACGACGCTTCCACAATTAGTTGTCAACAGTCGTGAATTGATGGGTGTCAGAGGTCGCGGTGGG
>JBFLZA010001435.1:0-1185 GCA_040756535.1 Cyanobacteriota bacterium | reverse complement strand
GCCTTCTACTCCACGATGGAATGGTTACTCTATCAATTTGTACTGTAAAAAATTTAACTCGCTATAGACGACGGCTTGAAGGCGATCGCCTATATTGAATTTATGCAAACAGTCATCCAGGCAATGAATTGAGCAAGTTAATTGCAAAGTTCCATGCTTGATGCAGATTTAGAAAGATGAACGACGATGGTAGCCGCAGTTCCTTACTTGTACCGCCTTCAGCCCAAGATTGGATTCAAGGTGTGTTGAGTGCCAAGGTAGTGCTGGTGATGTATGGAGACTATCAATGCTCTAGAAGTGCGAACGTTTACAAGATGATTAAAGCGATCAAACGAGAGCTTAGTGCTGCTTTTGGAGAAGATTATTTATGCTTCATCTTCCGTCATTTTCCACAAACACAGATTTATCCCCATGCTCAACGGGCAGCCCAAGCAGCCGAAGCTGCCGCCGCCCAAGGAAAGTTTTGGTTAATGAGCGATACTTTATTTGACCATCAACAAAGGTTGGAGAACGGTTATCTTGTCGAGTACGCCAATGATTTAGGGCTTGACATTCCTCAATTTCTCAAAGAGTTGTCTAAACAAGTGCATGTCGATCGCATCAATGAAGATATCGAAGGCGGAATACAGAGCGGAGTAACGACTGCCCCAGCCCTGTTTATCAATGGAAGTCGGTATATCGGGCACTGGAACACGACGGAGTTGATGGCAGCCATAATTGCTGCAAGCCATTAAGTTCCCCGATCTTTGCTCCCAATTCATATCTGATTTGTCTGTAAGTGCTGTAAGTTATCTAATTTTGATGGCTAGGATTTTGCCTGTTTCACTGAACAAAATTGCCACTTTTTGAACCATGACAACAGTTACCATGCCAACAACTGAATTTCTGGATATTGATTTAGTCAATCACAAATCAGTATTTCATTGAGGATAGTTCTATGACGCATTCACTAGTACAAGGCAAGAATAATCCTGGGCATGAAGGTACACTTCAGACTGGTTCTCTTCGCGACTCTTCAGTTAATCATGCCCTAATTGTGATCGCGCAAGAAGTCACTGAGTTGCTGAAACAAACTTACCTGAGACAAACCGATGAAATTAAAACAGGAGAAACAGAATGATACTGCAAGATAAAGTGGCGTTAGCCACTGGTGAAACTTCAGGAATTGGTCGTACAACCGCGTTA
>JBFLZA010001434.1:0-1186 GCA_040756535.1 Cyanobacteriota bacterium | reverse complement strand
ACCTGGTTAACTTCATCTGTGGTCTCTCCGACTTGAGTTTTCGCCTGTTCTACCACTTCTGGTTTTAATCCCAAGCGCAGAGCAATAGTTAAGGCGTTAGAACGTCCGGGGATGCCCCACAGCAGACGGTAAGTGGGTGAGAGAGTACTTTCGTCAAATTCTACAGAAGCATTTTCAAACCGCTCGTCTTCGTATTTCAGGGCTTTCAGTTCCCCGAAGTGAGTAGTGGCAATCGTTAGCTGGGCATGGTTGGCTAAATATTGCAACAAGGCGATCGCTAAGGCGCTACCTTCAACTGGATCGGTTCCGGCGCCGACTTCATCAAGTAAGACTAGGGAATTGGGCATAGGGCATGGGGCATTGGACTCTCCCTCATCTTTCCCATTCCCTAATGCTTCTAAAATCCGACTAATCCGGCGGATGTGTCCAGAGAATGTGGATAAACTTTGCTGCAAGGATTGTTCATCGCCAATATCTGCCAGCACCTTATCAAACCAAGGTATTTCCACTGGTTCGCGGGCGGGGACAAATAAACCCACTTTGGCCATCAATGCTGCTAAACCTAAGGTTTTTAGGGTTACAGTTTTACCACCAGTATTTGGGCCGGTAATTGTTACTACCCGAATTAGCGGGTTTATCAGCAAATTTACAGGAACTACTGGTTGCCCTTGTTCGTGCTGTTGTTGCCACACTAACAGGGGATGTCGTAAATTCCGCAAGGTAATGATTTCATTGTGTTCTCGCTGGATAAATCGCGGGGGATTTGCTCCTAGCCAGTAACTATAGCGCGATCTAGCGGTTGCCAGATCCAAAGTGGTAGCGATCGCTAACAATCTCTCTAAATCTGGTTTGACTGCGGCTACTTGTTCCGTCAAAGCCCGGCGAATCGCTTCTTCTTCCGCTTGCTCTCTCCTGATTATCTGCCGCAGTTGGTTGCCCAAAGGCACTACTGAATTTGGTTCTACGTACAGGGTGGCACCGCTGGTAGAGGTATCGTGGACAATACCGGGAATGGCATCTTTTTGGGGTGCTTTGACAGAAATCACAAAGCGATCGCCCCGCTGTTTTATAGTCGGTTCCTGTACTGCATTGCTTTGACGCTGCAAAATTCCCTGCAATGTCTGATAAATGCGATCGCGCAATTGCCGCATCTGGATGCGAATGCCACCCAGTTTGGCACTCGCCC
>JBFLZA010001433.1:0-1186 GCA_040756535.1 Cyanobacteriota bacterium | reverse complement strand
AAACAACTTGCCCCAAACGCGAAAATCGTCAGCATGGTCAAAGCCAATGCTTATGGACACGGAGTCAAAGACTGTTTAGCAGCCTTAAGTGAAACCGATGCCTTTGGCGTCGCCTGTTTAGAAGAAGCATTAGAGATTCGTGCACTCGGCTTTAAACAGCCTATTACCCTGATTGAAGGTGTTTTCTCAGCAGATGAAATGCAAACCGTCATTGAGCAAAATATCGAGTGCGTGATTCATCAGCAACAGCAAGTCGATTGGTTGATCGCACATAAAACCGCATATATCGCACAAAAGCTCAAAGTGTGGGTCAAACTCAACAGCGGTATGAACCGTTTAGGCTTTAAAATTGCTGAAATCATTGCTGTCATCAACACATTGAAAGCAGAAGGCTTTACATGTGTCCTAGCAATGCACTTTGCCAACGCCGATGCGGATCACCCACTCAATGAGCAGCAACGTGCGCAATTCCTACACATCAAAGAAGCCTGTTCACCCATCCTAGCCTCATGTTGTAACTCAGCTGCTATATTTAAATGGCCAGAACTTAATTTTGATTTTGTCCGCCCCGGTATCATGCTGTACGGTGCATCCCCTTTTGCCGATAAAAATGCACATGACTTAGACTTAAAGCCCGTTATGACCTTCACGGCGGAAATTATTGCATTAAATACCATTCAAGCAGGTGAAGGTGTGGGTTATGGTTCGCATTTTGTCGCGAACCAAGAAACTGAATTGGCGATTGTTGCGATTGGTTATGGAGATGGCTACCCACGTGCATTTCCAAAACAAAACCATGTTGCTATAAATGGTCAGGCTGCAGCTGTTGTGGGCCGAGTAGCAATGGACATGATTGCGATCGATGTGACGGGTTTAAACGCCAAACTCGGTACAAAGGTTGAACTCTGGGGTAAAAACCGCTTAGTTGACGATGTTGCGGAAGCCAATGGAACTATTGGTTATGAGCTACTTTGTCGGTTAAGCAATCGCCCTACACGTAAGCAAATTTAAACAAAAAAGCCCAAGTTATACTTGGGCTTTTTTCAACCTAGACTCTCATCAGACTGGGCATCATAAAGGTCTTGCAATAGTTGATCAATTTGTTGTTGACTCATGATCTGCGGTTCAAATGTTGCAAAACCCATTTCACGCATTTTGGTATGTACGCTACTCATACGTTGCACAT
>JBFLZA010001432.1:0-1187 GCA_040756535.1 Cyanobacteriota bacterium | reverse complement strand
CCGGAGAATTAGGTAAGCAAAAAGTTGAGAATCTTCTCAATACAGGTGCTGAATTAATTGCTTCTGCAAATCCCGGTTGTACTATCCAAATTAGCAAGCATTTAGAACTTCAAGAGAAGGCAATTCCGATCATGCATCCGGTAGAGTTGTTGGATTTGTCAATTCGGGGAGTGAAACTGCACGAGTAGAGAAATTTTGGATGACCGCAAAGATGACAGTAGAGGCTGATAGCGATCGCTTATGGTACAAACACCTACCCAAACACTGACTCTGGAGGAGTTTCTGAAGCTGCCAGAAACTAAACCAGCCAGTGAATACATCAACGGTCAAATCATCCAAAAACCAATGCCACAGGGGAAGCACAGCAAGTTACAAGGGAAGCTAGTCACTGTTATTAACGAGGTGGTTGAAGCTAAGCGAATTGCCCTAGCCTTTCCGGAATTGCGGTGTACCATTGGCGGACGGTCAATCGTGCCAGATGTGGCGGTGTTTGCTTGGGATAGGATACCCCTTGATGAGAATGGGGAGGTTGCCAATGTATTCCAGGCTGCTCCAGATTGGACAATCGAAATTCTCTCTCCAGAACAAAGCCAAACCAAAGTAACCGGGAATATCCTGCACTGCCTCAATCACGGTAGCAAATTAGGCTGGCTGCTCGATCCAGATGAACGCTCCGTGCTAGCCTACCCTCCCGGACAGCAGCCGGAATTATTGCACGAAGCATCCGACGTGCTACCTGTTCCAGACTTGTTAACAGAACTGCGGCTAACGATAGGGGATGTGTTTGGATGGTTAAGACTGGGAGGTTGATTGACTGACAAATCTCGGATGTGTAGGCTGGGTTGAGTTCACGAAACCCAGCACTGGTGAAGTTTGCCCTAGTAAAACCCGCTGTAATTAATAAATTTAAAGCTACTTGCTCAAAATCTGGTTAGGGAAAAGTTGGTTGGAAATCCACTGCCTTAGATGTCAGTCTTAGTACACTTTCACCTACAACTTGCTAAAAATATTTTAGGCGATCGCCTCTAACGCTCTTTTGTCACTCTAGGCGGAGGAAAAATGGAAATCGGTGTGAGTGCTAGGGAGGGGAATAGCTCCAGGGAACCGATTCATAAAAGCAATTAATTGATTTAAGCCCGTATGTAGCTGAGGCAGAGGGAAGATTTTCAACCAAGACTTGATGAGAT
>JBFLZA010001431.1:0-1189 GCA_040756535.1 Cyanobacteriota bacterium | reverse complement strand
CCAAAAAGTCGTCGATAGATTCGCCTGCCTTGAGATAATCCAGAAGCGTCTGCACGGGAACCCTAGTTCCAGCAAAAACTATAGTCCCGCCCATAATTTCAGGAGATGCGCTAATAATTGGGGAGTCTTTAAGCATAAGTCTTTGATCTCCAGTTTCGTACCTAATAGTTTATCAATTCTCATGAGATATAACGGCTTTTGTGTAGCTTAAGCATATTTAGGTTTGATACACTCCATCTCGCTTTTGCTAATTGCACCTCAATAATTTTGTCGAGTGAAAGCGATCGCAACAACAGTCTACTTCTTTTACTGCGATGTCTATGACGGGCTGTGACGCTCGTTCGCGCAGCGTGCCGTAGGCAAGACTCGCTATCGGCGTCGCACTATCCCGTCAATTAGTTTTATTAACGCGCAATCATCGGGATTTGGGCAAAGTACCTGGGTTGTTAATTGAGGATTGGACGTTTTAATGCGACGCCGAATAGCCCGTCGCAGACATCGCCTAATTTATTGTCGAGTGAGGGCATAGGCGTAGCCCGTCGCAGATATCGCACCAACAGTCTGGCGTTGCAGAACAGTGGGATGAATTGGGGCAAGCAGGGGAGGCAGGGGGGGCAGAGGAAGCAGGGGGGGATTTTAGAAGTTACCTAAATCATCCCGCAAATATGCAACGCCAACAGACTACTTCTTATGAATCTTACACACAATCCCTCGAAAAAAAAGCCTTAGTACAATTCTAAACAATGCAGACTTGGATTATTGAGTAGTCTCCGAATTACCTCCACCCCAAAACGAAGTAGAGATTCAACTTGTTTTGTTGGTGCATTTCCGCAGCGTAGCCATACAACTTTAGGTGGAGAACCGTACAAACGGCTTCTTTCGGCAAAGTCTACATCTTGAGTTACGATGCAAAAGTCATTGATTTTAGCAAATTCCCATATTTCAGTATCAGTCTTCACTTCCAGTCCATGAAACTGAACATGACTAGAATTAGGGAAAACGTCTGCTAATTGAGTTACCAGCTTGCGACTCAAATTTTGATCAAAAAGCAGCTTCAAATACCACCTACCGTTTGCGTAGCGTCTTGTAGAGAGGCAACTAAACGATGTTCACGGTCAGCAGCAAACTCTAGACTTGCCCTAATATCTTCTTCTGTTAATTCAGGGAAGTCGTCTAATATCTCTCCATG
>JBFLZA010001430.1:0-1190 GCA_040756535.1 Cyanobacteriota bacterium | reverse complement strand
GCCAAGATTTTTGTCAGCAAATTAATGAGAAACTTGGTGTATCCACAAACCGAATTTACATTGAGTTTGCTGATGCGAAGGGTTCAATGTGGGGTTGGGATGGGTCAACATTTGGTTGATTAAATCTTACTTGATAATGCCCGCACCTAGAAGGCTGGGGCTACACAAATAAAGTCCGCCTGCGTGGGCTAAGAAATTGGAAATATTGGGGTTTGTAATTAGGTGCAGTACATTGTGACCTCTCCCCAACCCCTCTCCTACGAGGAGAGGGGCTTTTCTCCTTCCCTTGTAGGGAAAGGGTAGGGGGTTAGGTTCTATATTTGATTCAAATGACAAACACTATGTTGGGGCGATCGCATCCGTCTCTCCCCCAGCTTGCGTCCATTGTGCAGGTGTTTCCACATTCTCCGGCAAGACAGTTGCGCTATCTCCAAATGCTGTTTCAATTTGCTCGAATTCTAGATTTTCGGCTTCATCAAGGTTTGTTCCCTCCAAATAGGCTCCAACGAAGTCTGTTTTCTTCAGATTAGTTTTGAAAAGGTTTGCCCCTTTTAATGTGGCATGAGCAAGTTTTGCATCCTCCAACTTAGCTCTACTGAAATCTGCACAATTTAAGTAAGCGTCCGTGAAATCTGTCCCCGTCAAGTTGGCGTCTTGAAGTTTTGCCCATTGCAAATTAGCTCCACAGAGTTTTGCTTTCTCCAAATCCGCCTGATGGAAGAATGCTCCCTCTAATTTAGCTTTTCCAAGCTGTGTTTCCTTTAGGTTGGCTTTAATAAATTGTGCCTTTTCCAGGTTGGCTCCCCAGAAGTCTACCCGTTGCAAGTTAGCTCCATTAAGGTCTGCCCCCCTAATATCCGTATTTCGTAAATAAAGCCACTGATCTTTTGAGTCTTTATCTACGTTGCGCCGTCCGATAACTGTAAGTGCTGCTTGAATATCCGTAGGAATTTTTGGTGATTGATCCTGCTGTATCTCTTCTTTGTTCAAAGGAGCCTTCTCTCGCACAAAAGCAGTTAGCACCTCCATAATTGTCCAATGGTCTTTTTCGGAATCCTCAGCAATTCGTTTTAGGGCGTAAATTCCACCTAAACGGATAGAGATATTGTCATGACCAAGAAGTTCAACTGCTTTAGTAAAGCGTTCTGTGATTTGCTTGTCTTGTGCTGCCTCTGCATTTTTTAGGGCAG
>JBFLZA010001429.1:0-1194 GCA_040756535.1 Cyanobacteriota bacterium | reverse complement strand
CATTAGAATTCATTAATTTTCTTTTTGAGGAAAAAGCGAAACCAATTTTAAACGAATTAGACACAGAGCTTTTCTTAGGAATCTGGGAAGGTAAGACTTACTCCGAAATTACTGCTAAGACATTTCGGGTTGACCAATCCGAAAGAGAAGCTGGAGCAAAGCTATACAAGCGAATTAAAGAAGATTTAGGGATAAACGTTACCAAGCGAAATTTTAAAAATCCAATAGAACACCGATATAAACAGCAGCCCTCAAAGCCAGCTTCTTCATCACAGCTTCTTAATACCGATAATCTTCGGATGACCTCTCCCCCAACCCCTCTCCTACGAGGAGAGGGGAGTAATTCTAACCCGTTCATTCCCCAACAAGGGAAAGTTGACAATTCACAACATTTCTTTGATCGCGATCGCGAAATCCGGCGGGTATTCGAGGTTCTCAATAGCGGTAGTAGTGTTGCTCTAATCGGAGAGGAGGGTATTGGCAAGTCTTCTCTGCTATGGAAAATTTGTCAACTGGCAGAAAGTTATCTCCAATCACCGCGTCAGTCAGTTTTCCTAGATTTGAATTGGGTTAATGATGAAAATGACTTCTACAGTGCTTTGTGCCACGAGGTTGGTATTCCTGAAAGCAACGACTATAGGCTAACCCGCAATTTGCGCGATCGCAGAATCTTGTTAGCTATAGATAATGTGGGGAAAATGACATGGGTTGGGTTTACTCGTGGAGTACGCGATCGCTTGCGCGGTTTAGCTGAGGGCAGCAATGCTTCTTTAAAGCTGATTTTAGCGGCTAGTGAACCTCTGGATAGTCTGTTTAACGATAGTCAGGATGAAGGCAAGACATCTCCGCTTGCTGGCATTTGCCAAGAGGAGAACATAAAACCTTGGGACGAAGCTAACGCCCGTGCTTTTATTGAAGCGCGTCTTGTTGTAAGTTCGGTGCGTTTTACTGAGGAGGAAATCATCCAGCTAGTGCGGGAAAGTGGGGGACATCCTCGACGACTAATGCAGCTATGTTATCGAACTTATTCACGGTACGTGGAGAGTGGGGAATGAACTTACAAGTTGCAGAATCTTTGTCTGTCGTTCACATCCGCCAGGGATTCAAATCCCTGGCTCATAGCTCAAGTCCACTAAAGTGGACTCTAATAATGCTTTCCAGTCCTCTTAAGAGGACTTTAGCTATTAGCCCGGA
>JBFLZA010001428.1:0-1195 GCA_040756535.1 Cyanobacteriota bacterium | reverse complement strand
GATAATGTCTTTCACTCCTGGTGGCAATAAAGGATCGGCCTGATAACTCTGCACAAGGCTTTTCCGGTTTCCCCGTTGATCGGCGGTGTAATCCGATGCTGCACCGTTTCCAGGGAGATTTTCATAAACCAGGAGATTCACGCCATTAACCCAACGCCCAGCGCCTGATTCGGCACCATTCGGTAGAGCATAGCCAATATAGCTAAGGGTTTCAAATGCTCTAGCTTGGCTCCAGAAATACTGCTCGCTAGCTTTGGGGTCATTCAGATTTAATCGTCCAGAAGCGATCGCATCTGCATTGATTTGGTTCAACTGCTGTGGTAGCGCCAGATATGTATCCAAGTGTTCGTCAACCTGCTGACTAGCTTTGTCAATCAGTTGATTGGCTAAGTCATTGACTGCTTTCTGCCCGTTGATAAATGAGAGATAGCCAACTAACCCTACGGCTGCAAATATTTGTAATACAAAGGGAACGATAAGAATCAGACGCAGGGGGAACTGTTGAGTAGCCTTAGCAGGACGATCTGTTTTGATATTCAAGGGAGTGGCTCAGCAGAAAGTTTCAAGTAAGTACACAAAAGTATGGAATCTTACTTTATAGTTCCCGAATGGAGTTGAAAAATACCATCTGGCTTAAGTTTCAGTAGAAAGGCTTAAATGAGAGCGATCGCAGCTTAAGCCTTTGGGGCAATTGCGTGGTTTCGTTTTAGTCTGCGATTAGTAGCCTCGCTTGCAATCAGTGTAGTTAGGCGATCGCACTCACCTTAGATGAAATTGAAACTATTTAAACCCACTGCACTGGATCTAGTTGATAGTAGCGTTGCAGTTGCTCATAAAGTGCTGGATGCTGCTTCAGCAATTGGCGGGGTTTTTCAAAGAAAGTTTCTGTTGCTACGGCAAAAAATTCTGCGGGATTCGTTGCACCATAACTATTCATTACGGTTTTGACGCCTCGTTGAATATCATTGCAGAGTTGTTGATATTCTTCTGTCATCACCTTTGCCCAAAGGTCATAGTCTGAGTCTCGCTGCAAAATAGGAACACCCTCAGCTTTACCATCTTCTTGATCCAACTGATGGGCGAATTCATGAAGCACCACGTTATGTCCATCCCGCCAATTGTAAGTGTCTTGCTTCACCTGTTCCCAAGACAGTACCAGTTGGTCATTTGTCCACGATTCCCCCAGTCTGGCTAC
>JBFLZA010001427.1:0-1197 GCA_040756535.1 Cyanobacteriota bacterium | reverse complement strand
AGAAGCAGAGTTACAATCAGGTCGCGACCGTTTGCTTGAATACAACTCTTGTCGTCCAATTGTGGCGCAAGAAATTGTGCAAGCGCTTGAGTCTTATGATGACAACACCACTTTGCCAATGTTTATGAAGCGTTTTATGGCGTCGACAAACATTGATTTTGACGAGCAAAGCAATGGTACAGTCATCATTAAACCAACCGATCAAATGCAAGTTCAAGGTTTAACCTTGGACGAAGAAGGCATGACTGCAACCTTCTACCGCGATCAAGCTCAGATACGTGAAGATGCTCAGTATTTAACCCTTGAACATCCATTTACTGAAAGTGTGATGGAAATGATCAACACTCAAGGTTTTGGTAGTACCAACGTTGCAGTGTTGAAGTCAGCTGCTTTACCACAAGGTTCGGTGTTGTTAGAAGTGTGGTTTAAGGTCGATGTGGTTGCACCGAAAGCATTGAATTTGCCTTCAAGCTTACCGCAGCAGCTGGTTCGCGTTTTGTTGAGTGAAAAGGGTCAAGACCTGTCGCAGAAAATTGCGCCTGAAATCTTAAAACCATATTTACATCATTTGGATGGTAATAGCTGTCGCCAAGTCGTGAAAGCACGCCGTGAAGTGATTGAACAGCGTTATGTACAAGCATTAGAGCTTGCACGTGCGGCTTTACCGAGCTTTGTGCAACAGGCGAAAGAAGTCTACGGCAGTAAGTGGCAATACGAAATTGACCGTCTGACTTACTTAAAGCAGTTTAATCCGAGTATTCGTGAAGACGAAATTTCACGTCTACAAAAACTGCAAAAAGAAGGTCTTGGTTTGCTAGATGGCCTATCGGTTACACCAGAAGCAATTCAAGTGATGGTTGTGGTTAAACCATAATTGGAATTGCTGTATGAAAAGCACCTTTGGGTGCTTTTTTAATGGATCCTTAAAAAAGGGATGTCTAAGTTGTATTTGAAAAGTAATTCATTGAAATTTTAAGCGCTTGCTTATGCTAGAATTTTCGCCATTAAAACTCTAATGTATCGAACAATAAATTATGTCTAAAGCTCTAGTAACAATGGGTTCAAAAACAACACATGGTGGCATAGTCACTGAGTGTGAAAACAGTTTTGTGATCAATGGTATTGCTGTGCATTTAAATGGAATGAAGCACTTTTGTCCAAAGTGTCGAATGGTGGTTTCTGCGATTGCAGCAGATC
>JBFLZA010001426.1:0-1198 GCA_040756535.1 Cyanobacteriota bacterium | reverse complement strand
AGTAGAGCGTTTTAATGTGCCATCTCTGACTTGATGCCAGTAAGTAAAGAGCAGTTTCTCCTGTTCTAATAATTGTTGACCGATGCGCTTTGACGTTCCTGTCCTTTCAGAGATTTTCGTGAAATCGCGCTTCAAATGAGCCCAGCATAACTGTCGTTGCTTCAATTTCAGCCAGTTATAAGCAGTCCATCGGTCTGTGATTAAGATTGCTGTGATAGCAATCCCCAATAATTGTTGGGCTGAAGCTTGAGAACGTGACAAGGTTACAATAAATACTGTTACTAATTTTGTTACTGCTACCCAGAGCCAAGCTTTGCGTTGTTGAGGATTTTGCCCATCAGCATTGCCCTGGCTAAAGCCAGTTTCATCGCTGTTAATAATGGGTTGGGATCTGACATATTCAATTGCTTGTGATACGGGGGTGGCAATAGCAAGACTTGCTTCCTGGCGCAACGCATTAACCGTGCCCAGTGACAGGGTTACTCCAAACAAGTCTTGCATCGCGCTTTGTAGCATTCTCTCGCTGATACGATATAACCCACTTAATATCGCTGCTATTGCTACTACTCTCACTCCATAGCCACTCTCTGATACTGTCGAGGGTAGTTGAGCACGCGTTAATGTGCCACACTCTCCACAACATAATTGATGCAGTCGATGTTCTTCTACATAGGGCTTTATTTCTGGGATCTCTACTACTTGATGCCTAAAGGGGGCTGGGTCTTTGCCGCTTAACTCTTCTCCGCATTTTCGGCAATTACTGGGATAGTAATCTAAGACCTGCTGGCATTCTTCACTCGGTATTAATTCTCGCTGGTGGCCTCGATGTCCTTTTTGTCCACCTCGCTTCTTGCCGCTCCCCTGTTGCTTGTTTGTTACCTTTTGTCCTGGCCCATCCGTTGATGGGGGCTGTGAGCTATTTCCAGAATTTCTCCCCAACTGCTCTCGTAAGTATCGATTCTCTTCTTCTAGCTTACTTACTCGTGCCTTTAATTCTGCTATCTCTGCTACCTCTTTCATCAAATACTCTACCAACGCCTTCACGCTCGGTGGCGTCTTGGCCCAATCTTCTGCGCTGATTTCTGGTAGAGTTTTCGCTGTTGGGTTCATCCTTCCTTTATTAGCATGCTATCCTTTTTTTGCATATTTCTTTTACCCCCTGAACGGTTACAATATTTTTAGCTGGTGATTCAAAGAT
>JBFLZA010001425.1:0-1198 GCA_040756535.1 Cyanobacteriota bacterium | reverse complement strand
AAGCTCGAATCCCTGGCCGCTAATCTGCCAATTCCGATTCAAAGCGAGAGCCGTTTGCGGAAGTTGAAACGCTTTTTGAGTTTGAGCGAATTCACCTTTGAACGCCTCTGGCATCCGATTCTAGTGTCCGATTCTAGTGAAACAGTTACACCGGACTCATGCACCGGGTGCGAGCATCTATGTGGCTCTAGACCGCACGCAATGGAAGCAAACAAATTTATTAGTCCTGAGTTGGGTGCAATGTGGACGAGCGATTCCGATTTACTGGACAGAACTGTCCCATCTGGGAAGCAGCAACTTTAAGGAACAAAAGAAGTTGTTACTCAAGGCATTGTGGCCTCTAAAGGAGTACAAAGTGGTGGTGCTCGGTGACCGCGAGTTTTGCTCGGTCAAACTGGCGCGATGGCTGAACTGTCAAGGGGTCTATTGTTGTTTACGCTTACGCTGCCACGAATATTTGCAGCACTGCAATGGGGATTGGCAGCAACTCAAACAGTTGGGGTTGAAGCCGGGGATGCAGGCATTTTTTCGAGGCGTCAATGTAACTAAAACCCATCAAGTCGGTGGCTTTCAGGTAGCAGCCTGTTGGCGAGGCAAATATCGAGGCAAAGTTGCTAAAGAAGGTTGGTTCTTGTTAACCAATTTGCCATCTTTGCAAGCGGCAACTCGAGCCTATGCCAAGCGCATGGGCATTGAGCAGATGTTCAGAGATTGTAAAAGCGGAGGTTATCACCTGGAGGGAACAGGGCTCAAAGGCAATCGCTTAATTGCCTTGTTGTTAGTCCTGACTTTGGCCTATGGAGCGGCAACTTTTGTGGGACAAAAACTGCGTCAACGAGGAGTGGCTCATTACATTGCTCGTCCCTCCCAATCGCCACGAAGTCGCCCGAGACATAGCCATTTTTATACGGGTTTGTATGCCTATGGCTGGGTCAACTTTGCTGACACCTGTGCGGATTTGGTGAATGCCTTATTGCAACTGAGCCCTGGAAAACGACCGTTTTATCAACGAGGTCAACGGGCTATGTCTCTGATTCGCTCTACTTTGTAAGCCCTTCTGTCCCCCCACCAGAACTGAGACAGAAAATTTCCGGAGGCTTTCGTTCTCTGGAAGGGGCTCAAAGGTTTTGTCGAATTCGAGGTTACATCTCTACGCTCAGGAAGCAAGGCATTGATGTGCTCAATGCCCTCAAACAAT
>JBFLZA010001424.1:0-1199 GCA_040756535.1 Cyanobacteriota bacterium | reverse complement strand
TTGGTACAGACGCAACCCCTCGTCATTCCGTTGTTCTCTTGTCTGCGCCTGTGCCAATGCAGCACCACTTCCCCAAGTATTCCTCACCACTGGTAACGGACAACTCAAAGAGATGAGCAAGGTTGCACTAATAACGCTAAGGCGATGTAGATGAGGAGGCATAGTCTCAATCAATCGGTTAGTGAACTATTTACATATATCTCCCATGTTGGGGATGTTATGTAAAAATCTATTCAACTTCTTCACAAATACTCATTGGTGTAATCGCGCCAAAGCATGGTGTTATGAGATTTTTGCGCTCATCTCTTCTGGGAGAACGCAATATCTTTGGCTTTGTATGAACCCTATTGGAACCGGCTTGGTATGATTAACGCGTTGTATTGCCACCGGCCTGTTACAGCATAATGATAGTGAGCCGGCTTGTATGAAATGAGGGAAGTTGAGATGTCTGTGCAATTAGTCCAGCGGCAGTTCACAGTTGCAGAGTATCACCGCATGGCTGAGGCAGGTATTCTGACAGAAGATGAGCGAGTGGAACTGATAGAAGGAGAAATTGTTCAGATGTCGCCCGTTGGCAGACGCCATGCATCCCATGTAAAGCGTTTAAACACACTCTTTACTCAACTTTTAGGTGTTCGTGTTTTAATCAGTGTGCAAGATCCAGTGGAATTAAGTGATCGATCAGAACCGCAACCCGACATCGCATTACTGCAACCGCGATCTGATTTTTATGAAGCCGGCCATCCTCAGCCAAAAGATATTTTCTTAATCGTAGAAGTTGCAGACACCACTGTAGAAGCAGACCGGCAAGTAAAAATTCCACTGTATGCCGGCAGCGGAATTTCTGAAGTTTGGCTAGTCGATATTAATGAACAATTAATCGAAATTTACCGGCAACCAACATCAGCCGGCTACCAAGATATTCAAAAGTGCCGGCGGGGACAAAGGATTGCCCCGCAAGCCTTTCCTGAGATTCAACTAGCAGTAGACGAAGTGTTGGGATAGCCGGCAAACGTGCGAATGCTAAGAGAGAGCACTTTGCGGTACTGTCTTCGTAGAGTCCAAGTGAACAGCCTTGAGCATATGATAAGCAATTAATAACTGTGTAATTGCTAAGGGATAACTCTGCAGCGTTTCACCCGTAGTGCCAACGAGTTTGCCAATTTCTGGATTAATCTGCAACCCGCAGTAGGGTAACA
>JBFLZA010001423.1:0-1199 GCA_040756535.1 Cyanobacteriota bacterium | reverse complement strand
TCCTGAAAGGAAGCTTAGGGGATGATATTCTCCTCGGTGATATCGGCAATGACACTCTTTGTGGCGGTGAAGGTAATGATAGTGTCTTTGGTAATGCCGGCGATGACATTATGGATGGCTGTGAGGGAGATGATACTCTCTACGGCGGTAAGGATAATGACACCTTAGTTGGCAATGTTGGCAATGATTTGCTCAATGGTGAATTGGGTAATGATTCGCTTTACGGTAATCTTGGTAGTGACACTATCAATGGTGGGGATGGTAATGATAGCCTCTGTGGTGGTCAGGAAAATGATTTCCTTTATGGTGAAACAGGCAATGATGTACTGACTGGGGATTTGGGTAATGATATCCTAACCGGCGGTGCCGGCATTGATCACTTTGTCTTGAAAGTCGGTGCCGGCAGTGATACGATTACCGATTTTACGGATGGGGAAGATTTGCTGGGTTTAAGTGCCGGTTTATCTTTCCAACAGTTAACGATTGCTTCTGGTAATAACGCTACTTTAATCCTTGCCAGTGATGAACTTCTCGTCACCCTAAATGGAGTGCAAACCGGCTTGATCTCTGTCAATGATTTTGCCCTAGTTTAGTCGTACATTCCCTCTGCCTCACATCTCGGCAAGGCAGAGGGAATAGGACTAGGACGGTTTTCCCCAAGAATTTTGCGGCTATAAGTCGAGTAGGGTGTGTGAGTCACGCACCCTACTGTCTTGAGTGCCGGCTTACACAACAACTCATAGCACTCAGAATATTCTCGACTCATATTCAATCGAAATAGTCAACTCTACACAGAAAGATTTATTTCGGTTAGCGTAGAGACTGCCGGCTGTCGAAAATGCTGTAACGCTTTATGGAGAATTTTTTCTGTGGTACAGCTAACGAACTCAGCATCAGAACCTTCTCCCGCCTTGAAAATTACTTGCTCGCGTCATTTTCAAGATTGGTTGCACTCCCAACAAATTAGCCTCGCTTTCACTACATATCAATCCAACCGGCTATTTTTAGTTGGATTAAAACCAGACGGACAACTTTCTGCATTTAATCGCGGTTTTGACCGGCCAATGGGACTCTATGCTACCGCAGATCGCCTCTACATGAGCACGCGCTCTCATCTGTGGCAAATTGAAGGCGTCAGTGTAAATACTGCCGGCAAAGAAAGCTTTAATTCCTACCAAGACTATGACAAAATTTATCTG
>JBFLZA010001422.1:0-1199 GCA_040756535.1 Cyanobacteriota bacterium | reverse complement strand
GGCTTGATTATGATCGTCAAAACTCTGGGATTGGAAAACAAGCCTGTCCTGGGCGCAAGTCTTGCCTCGCTTGTGGTAGTCACCTCAAGCGTTTTCATGCATAACATTGTCAACACTCCCGCCTATGCTACACTAACTGCATTTGGACTTAGTTGCTTGTTTGGTTACTTTTTTGTCAAGGGGTCATTAGACAAGACACTGCTATCACAATTCCTGTCGGGTCTCTTTTTAGGGCTCTTGGTACTAACTCGCCTTGAAACGGTTGTTTTCGCAAGCAGTGTGTTCATTTCGCTACTGGTCGTGAGAGAATTTAGGTTTTTGCGTGATTTTGTTTTGGGTGCTTTGGTGGCGGCGACAATTCTGTTGCTATACAACTTCTCGCAATATGGCAATCCATTTCATTTGGGAATACTCAGGGGAGACATCAACCTGATTTCTTTTGATTTGGGCTACATATACGCCAATCTCTTCAATCCGCAATCTGGAATTCTATTTTGGTCAACCCTTGCGTCGCTCGGTATCGTTGGGCTTTTTATGGACGGTAAACGATACACTAAAATACTAGGCATCGGTTCACTAGCCCTGATTGCCCTAGTGCTGATACGAGTGCCTATCATGTATACCTGTATTGGAGATGGCACAAAGTTGATTGGCGGATTACCCGTTACTTGCCCGAACAACATGGCAGAGATGGTAAACCTTATTCGTTTTGACGGCAATCGGTACATAACCGTTTTGATTCCTTTTTCAGTTCTAGGGCTTCGGACGTTAGTTGTGTCAACACCTACACTCTGGCATGAAATACAAGTACTCACCCAAAAACACAAAGCGGGCTAACAACTGCGTCCAGCCGACGTTGCTCTGCTGCGCTCCGCAACGCGGCTGAACCCGAGGCCGTTAGACCGCGCGTCAGTCAACAAACCATCGGTGATTGCGCCCCGCGATTTTGGTGAAGGAAGGGAAAAAATGGACGCATTACACCTCCTAAGTGGCGCAGGAATGATAGTTGCAGCTCTGGCGACTGTAGTTTACTGGAAAGTCCGTAGCAACATACCTTGGATCCTTTTTCTCTGGGGTGCTCTTGCTTGGATAGTGGGAGTAACTCTCAAAGCTGTAGCATCTATCCCAAGCCAAACTATAATCAACGGTGTGCGAGACATTCTGCCCAGATATCTTTCTGAACCTGTGCTGTGGATATA
>JBFLZA010001421.1:0-1200 GCA_040756535.1 Cyanobacteriota bacterium | reverse complement strand
CGGGCAAGGGGTTTGCTCCAATGCAGCCTCAACCACGCTCAAAAATGCTTCAGGAGCTGCTTCAGCGAACAGCGGAAGTAAGTTATTTAAACTGCCCCAAAGCACCCAATCCGAATTCTGAAATATTTCACGAACTGCCAGGATTGCAATTGTTTCGGGTTTATTTAATGAGCAGTTGATTAAAGCACTTGACTGACTTCCAAGAAGCGCCAGGCTTTCAGCGAGGCCTTTTCGCAGATAGTGCGAATGCTTCAGCACTTTGCCTTGAATGTTGGCGAGATATCTTTCTTCTCGAGGCATATCAAACTGAGGATCACGCTCTGTGAGGACGGCTACGACACACTGCCTTAGAATATCCAGATTATCATCAAAGATCCGTGATGCCATCGCCTGCCACACTTCCTCTCGTTCGGTGACACTCCATATCCCATTTTCTAGTACGACAGGACTTTCTGGCTGTTGAAGAATCTCCCGCACTTTAGCAATCCAATCGGTAAAATCTTCTTTTGCCAGTTGAGCGGCGATAACCATATCTGCATCAGATTTTTCATTCCATGAGCCTAAAAGGTTGACAATTGCCAATTCCGAAGCATATTGGGTTTGATTCCAGTCTCTTTCCTCGCGAGGCAAGGGTATTCTAGTAAGTTCGGAAGGGATGGTTTCCGCGGTTCGTCTCTGAAATGCGGAGCGGATATCAGCCGGAATTGATTCAATTGTAATAAATCCTGCATTTTCATTTTTCCATTCAATTCGATCCTTTAGCTGAGTCCACAATGTGTTAACATCCTCTTGAGACCATTGCGCTATAAGAGAGTGCAGCAAAGAAAGGGTTACCCCATTGATATCATCCAAGTCGCAGATGAGCAGCCGAAAGCTCTTCAGAAATCGCCATAGCTGATCGTTGGTAAGAGCAATATTCCCGTTGGCCACTTTCAGATGTGATTTAAATACTCCAAGTTTAGCCCTTTGCTGGTTGCTCGTGAAATTGCCAAGTTCAACTCTTTTGATGAAATCAGCAGCATCTTCCGAATATTCAGCCTGCCTAAGTAGGTCCCGCACGGCAACAGTGTCGGTGGCGTTTAATGGACCCGTAATGAGTGCAATTACATCCCCTTCCTTGAAAATATCCTGGTTGTTAAAATCGTTCCAAGCGGCTTGAATCACTTCTCCGAATACTTTATCCCTCTCGGTTATACGGAT
>JBFLZA010001420.1:0-1200 GCA_040756535.1 Cyanobacteriota bacterium | reverse complement strand
AACGCTCTACAGCATGGACTTGCCGCCAGAAGCATAAAGCAAACAAACTCCAACGTAGTAGATCTCAAGGGAAAGGGAGCAGGGGAAACAGGGGAGAAAAAGTTATCTGTTTGAATGCAATTCCGAGTAGGAGTCGAGACAGACGCTCCAGACGAATACGTGTTACTTTAACCACTAACGACTAACCACTAACCTCTGATCCGCTTTTCCTCCTCCCGTTGAAACACAAAGACTGTCATAGGGGGCAGGCTGTGAAAATGGGAGCAATTCGTGTTCGACACGAAACACATTGGCATTAAGATTGGCGATAATCTGCTTTCCCTCCAGAGTTGTCTCCAGGTAGCGCAACGCTGGCCCAATGTAGGGATACACACCATTCCAATAAAAGGTTGGGTAGTTTTTTCGCAAATCACCAGGCCGACGGTAACCCAAAGTTTTGTTCACACCCGTTTCTTCAAACTCGTAGAATAGGGCAGGAATTTTTTGTAAGTAGCGGGGGTCAGCCAGTTGACCAATTAAATCCGCCGCTCTTACTAAACCGGGATAGTTGGCAGTATCGGCATGTTCCTCGTCTGCTGGTATGGGGAAGCGAGTCAGCTCAATATTACGTTGAATCAGTTGAGAATCAATCAGGTTGTGACCGCCAAAGCGCTCATCAACAAAGAGTTTGCCCCGGTCTACATGAAATGGAGTGAGGCTGGCATCTGTTGCACCATAAAGCAGCGAAACCATCATGTCATCGAGTCCAGTCGCGTATAAATTTTCGTCTGCCCTGTCCCTGTGACAAACTCCCTTGACATAACCAATGTCATGACACAACCAAGAGAGAATCAGATGCAACCAGTCTTCACAGGAAACACCCCCTTCACGGATATGCTTACCCCGTATCACTTCTTGGCCCACTAAGGTCACAAGGATGGTGTGTTCGACGTTGTGATAGAGAGCATCGCTATTCGCAATGATTTCTAAAGCCATGTTCCCAGCCCAACCTATGATGTCTGCATAATCGGGCTTCAGGTTGCCGTAAGTCTTTCTGTAGCCGACTTTCAGGCGTTCAATACAGCTATGAATTAGCACCTCTGTAGGATTAAACATCGCGCTATCCTCTGATTTAGTAATCTCTGTAAACTGGGTCAAGCCCTTTGGGCAGGGAAAAGTTAAAAGGTAAAAGGTAAAAGGGAAGAAGAAAATCCTTTCCCC
>JBFLZA010001419.1:0-1204 GCA_040756535.1 Cyanobacteriota bacterium | reverse complement strand
ATTTTGTATCATGATTCCGCCACCAAACGTCACCGGTAGCTTGCACATGGGTCATGGTTTTAACAATGCCATTATGGATGCGTTAACCCGCTACAACCGTATGTCAGGTAAAAATACCTTATGGCAACCGGGTACAGACCATGCGGGTATTGCAACGCAAATGGTAGTTGAACGTCAATTGGGTGCTCAAGGTGTCAGCCGTCATGACCTTGGCCGTGAAAAATTCATCGAAAAAATCTGGGAATGGAAAGAGCAATCAGGCGACACCATCACCCGTCAGATCCGTCGTTTAGGTTCATCAGTCGATTGGTCGCGTGAACGCTTCACGATGGATGAAGGTCTATCCAATGCAGTAAAAGAAGTGTTCGTTAAACTGCACGAAGACGGCTTGATTTACCGTGGCAAACGTTTGGTGAACTGGGATCCAAAACTGCAAACTGCGCTTTCTGACCTCGAAGTTGAGTCAGATAAAGAAGAAGCAGGTTCACTGTGGCACTTCAAATATTTCTTTGAAGATAAAAACCTACGTACCCATGATGGTAAAGACCACATTGTTGTCGCGACCACACGTCCTGAAACATTGTTAGGTGATACTGCAGTTGCTGTGGCACTGGATGATGAACGCTATACACACCTTGTGGGTCAGAACATAATCCTGCCAATTACAGGTCGTGCCGTTCCAATCGTTAAAGATGAATATGTCGATAAAGAATTCGGTACAGGCTGTGTGAAAATTACGCCTGCACATGACTTTAACGACTATGAAGTTGGCAAGCGTTGTGAATTGCCTATCATCAATATCTTCAATAAAAATGCAGAAGTGTTGGCAGAGTTTGAATACATCGCGAAAGCGGGCGAACAAATCTCGAAAACCATTGCTGCCCCTGCGGACTATATTGGTTTAGAGCGTTTTGCAGCACGTAAAAAATTGGTTGAACAAGCTGAAGCTGAAGGCTGGTTAGACCAAATCCAACCCTACACCTTGAAACCACCTCGTGGTGATCGTTCAGGTGTGATCGTTGAACCATTATTGACAGACCAATGGTATGTAAAAATTGCACCATTGGCTCAACCTGCCATTGAAGCGGTTCAAGACGGTCGCATCAAGTTCGTGCCTGAACAGTACAGCAACATGTACATGGCGTGGATGAACAACATTCAAGACTGGTGTATCTCTCGTCAACTTTGGTGGGGTCACCGTATC
>JBFLZA010001418.1:0-1205 GCA_040756535.1 Cyanobacteriota bacterium | reverse complement strand
CAATGCTGATGTTGCTGCCAAATTCAAATCTTACTGGGATCTACTGGCTGATGATCCAGGTGCTCAAATAGGCGATACTCCAGCCGAAACTCGCCGCAAGAATAACCAGTTACGGCAAGCTGTAGCGGCAATTGATGCTTCTCCTTCTGAGTGGCGAGATTTCCCAACAGGAGTTACACCAATTTTCAGTCCACGAGTCGGTCTGAAGATTTTAGAAATGTATGCAAACTTACTGGATGAAGCTGAGAGCTTGGCTTGCATTACTTTAGCGTTTGGTGTTAACAAGTTATTTAAGGAGCGATTGATTGATAATACGCACCGTAATGCACTTACGTTTTTCTTACTTGAACGAGAAGACAAGCCCGATAAAGATAACCCAGACACATTTATCCGCTTATCTGCCCAAAATAATACATACATGGCTTTTGGCTCATATTTAAAAGAGCCAATCCACCAATGGGCTAAAGAAGCTAGCGCGAAGATACTCGGTCTAAATCAGCATGTCAGCTTCATCCACTCGAAATTTCTGTTAAAAGATCCACTGGGCGATGATCCAATTGTGGTTACGGGTTCAGCAAATTTTTCGGCAGCTTCTACCAATGAAAACGACGAAAACATGGTGGTGATCCGAGGAAATCAGCGGGTTGCAGATATTTATTTTACTGAATTCAATCGGCTATTTTCTCATTACTATTTCCGCTCTGTCCAATCTCGACTTAATCAAAGCGATCGCCCCAAAAACGCTCCCAGTCTCTTTCTTGAAGAG
This sequence comes from Cyanobacteriota bacterium, assembly GCA_040756535.1. GTDB lineage: Bacteria > Cyanobacteriota > Cyanobacteriia > Cyanobacteriales > Coleofasciculaceae > JBFLZA01. The sequence continues at coordinate 439 of JBFLZA010001418.1, read as the reverse complement.
AGCGATCAGTGGCTGGATAAGTATTCACTAGGAAGCCTTAAGCGTAAACGAGTTGAGGTGTTTGTAAAGATGGCAGATGCACAAATGTTGAGTGTTTAGTGGAGGCAACAAGTCAATCAGCGTCTAGTACAACGTTTCGTAATTTTGAAATTCTTACAAAGGAAGTCAGACATGGACATTTATCAGCAAATCTGGGATGCCGACCAAACTGGTAGTGGTGTTAAACCCATTCTTGATAGTCAAGATGGTGATTCAGGACAAGGCTACGTCAAGGTGGCAGCGGTAGCGACGGGTGAACGAGACTTTAAGGTACTGCCAGATGTCCAAATTCCAGCCTCAAAAATGCGGACTTACGACCTTGTCCGGGCATTATTTGATAACTATGCCCTTGACGAAGCGGACTTTGAAGTTGAGACACCTCAAGAGCGCGAGGAGGTGC
>JBFLZA010001417.1:0-1205 GCA_040756535.1 Cyanobacteriota bacterium | reverse complement strand
ATGTATACCCCGTTTTCTTCATTTGCTCAAAAATTGCTGTGAAGAATGTTTTGAGTTGAGATTTTTTCAGATAAGGCAGAATACCAGCTGCATATGCTACTCGTGCTTCAAGCAAAGTCGGTGCTCTTCGTTCCAATCGCTCAATGAATTGATTTGAAACTTCAAGTATTACTGACTTTTGAGTTAAATCCCGTAATGCTCCAAGTGCATTGTAACTATTTTGGCGGACAATGTCAGGATGTGCTTCATTTAGTGCTGTACTCAAGAGAAATTTGAAAATTTCAAGTTGTCTGGTACTAGGCGCACGCTGATAATCTTCAAGTAAACTCTCGCTTAATGCAGTAGGCGTAGGTTCTTCAACAATTTCTTTCACGTCGGTCAATTTCAGAAGTTTTATTGGGTCTTGGGATAAAACTACATCTACACACGTTTTGAAAATATAAACACAATCTTCAATACCTGCTTCATATTCATCGTCTTCATGTTCTAAGTCTCGTCTAATATCGTAGACTCGCAACATCCGACGCCATTCTCCATGTTTCAACAAACCCATCCGATACGCTAAATCAATTGTTCGTGCAACCGAATATTCTTCAATATCTTCAGGCTTTGTAACAGGTGGTAATTTGTTTTGCCTTGCTGCTTCAGCGGCAATGTCAATCCCAGCAATTACAATTTTTTCTCGTAAGTCATGAATACTGGCATTGAATAGCCTTTGACATGCACTGCTTGGGTCAATTGGCAGTAATCGAACTACCCTTTGAATTAAGTCTTTGGCTTGCCATTGCGGGCGAATTTGCGCCAATAGATTTCCTACGCCAGACCTTTCTATAAGTTCTTGATTTGCAGAAGGAATAATAGCGGAATCGTCGTTGTAACCTTCGTTCATACATTCTCCAATTTACGGAAATGCAGGCTAACGAATTAAGGATTGATGTGGCGGTCCGAGTCCATGCCGAAGCCCAGTTCAACGCGCCGCCACATCAATCCGAGTTGCCTGCCCTGAGCGCCGTCGAAGGGAACTAAGCCGCCCCGCACCAGTTAGCGGGCTATTTGGAATTGGTGGCACACTGCCAGGTCAAAACCGTTATCCAATCGGCGAATATGAGTAAATTGTACATCAAAGATGCCTGACAGCGCAAGCCAATAATTGGCTGAAAGAGGCAATCGGCGGGATATTTCCCGGCATGAGACAAGGGATCAGG
>JBFLZA010001416.1:0-1209 GCA_040756535.1 Cyanobacteriota bacterium | reverse complement strand
ATATTTAATCTTCCTCTTCATACTCTTCTAAGAAAATGCGATCGCGCTCTTGTAACGGAGGTGATGGCTTACATTTCTAAAAATGGCTCTAAAACAGACTGATCCTGTGTGGCGCTGGAGCCATCTTCATAATTACAAGTGTCACAGCCTAGCACGAAGGCATTAAAGCGATCGCTCCAACGCCAGTTTAAATATCCATCCCAGCATTTATTACACATTTTAGTTTCCCTGTTTGTAGTAGATCGTCGTATAGAAATGCGATCAATCTGCTTTAGCAGCCAAGAGCCTCTCTCTGAGTAATTTCACCTTTTTCACATCCACCCATCCATACATCAAGCCGCCATCCGGTGGATAGCCATTCGCTCTAAGAAGGTACTGCGATCCGTGATCGGGGGAATAAGCCTCAATGGTGTATTCGGTTTGGCAGTAAAGTATCGTGCAAGTCTTACCAATATTGGTTTCTAGCGATTTGGTTTGTTTGGCCATAATAGGAAAGTTCTATCTTCTAATTTTTTATTTTGCTTAATTTGGGAACCGACCTAGATAAACCTTAGCCGTTGGATCGTATTCCCAGAGAATCCCTTGTAAATCTTTCTTTTTGGCCCAACTCTGAAATACTAGGGAATCACGATTCCGCCGTAAAGCAGCAGGACTGACCCCTAATCTTCTAGCTAGTGCTGCGTGTGATAGTTTTCTAATGTCTGGGTCTGGTTCCGCTTCCGCTTCCGCTTCTGGTTCCGCTTCCGCTTCCGGTTGAGTATGAGTTGCTAGATATGTCATAAGTGGCAACTCACCGGATGATTCACCGGATGATTCACCGGATGATTCACCTTCAACCCCTGGCGTTGATTCATCGGATGATTCATCGGATGATTCACCTTCAACCCCTGGCGTTGATTCATTCAACAGATCCGTAGCGGCTTTTAGAACTCTGGGATGATTCCAGATGGTAATAAGCTCCTGGTTTAAACCATCTAACCGCGTTCCCTGCTTGGCAGCATTATCCTCAAGGGCTGATAGCCGTTCTTGAATTTGAGAAAGTGATCGCTCTAATTGCTGGGTTAACTTAGTCAGCCGGTCGATTTCTTCTTCCCGCTGGCTTAAGTCTGCGCTCTGAGCCTCCGATCTGGCAGCTTGGAAGTATTCTGTGAGAATTTGTTCTATCGCTTGCGACCGGCTAAGGTTGCGCTCTTTCCTGAATGCCTCGAC
>JBFLZA010001415.1:0-1212 GCA_040756535.1 Cyanobacteriota bacterium | reverse complement strand
TGTAGAACGTGCTTGGGGGTATTCCTTCATGTGGCAACTGGCTGGTCGGCAGCTAGGAACTTTTAACGGAACTCTAAAACGTCTAATGGAGGGACATCCCATTGGTTCAGCGTTGGAATTATTCAACCAGCGATACGCTGCTCTTTCCTCTGACCTAACCACGGACATAGATTATATCAACCGTGGGCAAATATCGCGAGAGACAGAGCTTCCGTTCAAGTGGACGGCAAACAATGATGCTCGCGGATATGCCATTATTGGCGACCCCGCTGTGCGATTGATGGTGAGTAGTGATGCATCCACAGGCGGCGCTCGTCCAACTGTAGAAAAAGTTGTCTTCAGAATATCGGAGTCTTCTCCAACAAGCTCATCTAGCACTATAGAGTCACAAATTAGCAATGAACAGCCAATACCTGAAGCAGATTGGCAACAAGTACCAGCTAGCATCAAATACTTAATTGAGAATCTTGTTGAACGAGTGAAGCAGCTTGAGCAACAGGTCACAGATTTGCAGTCTAATAGCAAATGACGCAAAAGAAGGATCTCCTGATAAAAGTAACCTCTACGGTGAAAATTACAACTTCATGTCAACGTTTTGGTCTATTAACAGCTGAGGAGTATACATGACAATTGAAACTGTGCCAGGAACGAACATTCAGTACAACCTCATTGCGTTTGATGCAGCAGGCAACGAGCGAGAGAATGATCCACACGGGGTGATGAGCCAGCGGTTTATTAGTCTGCTCAGCAATGAACCAATTACAGATGTATTTATTTTCAGCCACGGTTGGTTAGGTGATGTTCCTGCTGCTAAACGCCAATACAACCTTTGGGTTAAAGCTATGGCAGATCAAACCAAAGATATTGAGCGTATGCGTCAAATTCGCCCCAATTTTCACTATTTACTCATTGGTTTGCACTGGCCCAGTCAACCCTGGGGGGATGAAGAATTGAAACTGTCAGAGGTGTCATTTGAGACAGCCAGTTCAACAGATAGAGACCCGATGAAGGAAGTAGTAAATCGCTATGCTAAACGCATTGCTGATACTGAAACCTCTCGTGAAGCATTGCGAACCATCTTTGAGGCAGCAGAGACAGATCTAGATCCCCAACGGTTACCGCGCGAAGTCAGCAATGCCTACAAAGTGTTGGATCAGGAAGCAGGGCTAGGACACGATGGGGCTGGAGCTGCACCCGGAGACGATCGCGAAG
>JBFLZA010001414.1:0-1214 GCA_040756535.1 Cyanobacteriota bacterium | reverse complement strand
TCCCTCACAGGTGTAGGTTTTTTACAAAAGGGAGAAGGGCAAAAGTGGAGGAGGGAAAATAGCTTCAGTGTAACCAGAAAAAATCAGGTAAGAGAATGTTGAAAAATCAATACCTGAAACAATGGTCGAGAATAGTCAGCTACTACTTACCCCATCTATCATTACCACAAGCCAGAGGGCTAGCGACCTGGAGCTTTGGCATGGTAATGACCCGTTCAAGTAGCCTGACAAGAGTATCGACATTCATTGCCCGACTCAATCAAGAGAAAAGCAATACAGTCCGCTCTCGGCTGAAAGAATGGTACCAAGAAGCTCCAGCCAAGAGTGGGAAAAAACGCGCCCAACTGGAAGTGTGTAGCTGTTTTGCACCGTTGTTGAGATGGGTATTGAGTCTATTGCCCTCCTCAGCCACCGAGCTATTTATCGCCTTAGATGCCACGAGTATCGGGTCAAACTTCACGGTACTGTCGGTGAATGTGCTTTACCGCCGTTGTGCCATCCCAGTGGCTTGGCATGTAGTTAAAGCCACGCAACCCGGCTCGTGGAAACCTCATTGGCAAAAACTGCTACAACAATTATCCCCAGTCATTGTTGGCGAAAGGAAAGTGATTGTCTGTGCTGACCGAGGCTTATACGCTGATTGGCTGTTTAATGCGATTACAGCCATCGGCTGGCATCCGTTTTTACGGATTAATCACCAAGGAACTTACCGCCTTCCTGAGCAAAGTCAATGGCATTGTCTCAAAACGATTGTGCCTCATCCCGGTGCTTCTTGGTCGGGACAACTGACTTGCTTTAAAACCCATCCCCTTGATTGCACTTTGTTAGCTCGATGGGAACAACCTTATCAAGACCCTTGGTTAATTTTGACGGATTTACCACCTGGCGAAGCTTCTGTTCTTTGGTATGGCTTACGCTGTTGGATTGAATGCAGTTACCGCGATTTCAAGAGTGATGGTTGGCAGTGGCACAAAACTCGTCTGAGTGACCCAGGTCGCGCTGAACGCCACTGGTTAGCTATGGCGGTTGCTACTTTGTGGATGGTGCTCTCGGTCGCTGAGGTTGATACTACTGCCGACGCTCCTCCACTTGAGCCGTTACTGACCCAGGGCATCACCCATACTCATCACACTTCCAGTTCCCCTCCTCGTCAGCTTTCCTGCTTCCTCGTTGGCTTTTTGACTCTTTTAGCTGATTTACTCAATGGTCTTCCA
>JBFLZA010001413.1:0-1220 GCA_040756535.1 Cyanobacteriota bacterium | reverse complement strand
CCCTCGACCCGTTCGGCAACTGTTTGCTCAGTTCCTCTCCCATCCCCCACCTCCCTCCATACCCCCTAAGTCCCAGCGTTGGCAAGCTCAATTGGTGCAGGCTCGTCTGAATCTGAAAGGTCAAGTTACACAGGTCTACTCCCAACTCCTAGCTCATCTGCGCTGGTGCTTTGTGGCATTAGAGAAAAGTTGGTTGCGATCGGGTGTCCTGTCTCAATCTGGGGATATTTTTTTCTTAGAGCTTGAGGAAATCCGCCGTTTAGTTCCCGATGCTGACTCAGCTTACAGAAAGTATATTCGCGAAGTAGTAGAGACTAGGCGATCGCAACTCGAACAACATCGCCAACTGACTACCGTTCCCTCCCTGTTCTACGGCAATGCACCGCCTGCGCCTTTGCCTAGTGATTCTTCCTCATCACAACAACGACTGCAAGGGATTGGTGCGAGTTCGGGGCAAGTTGAAGGGTGGGTGAAGGTGCTGCACAATTTGCAAGCGACGGCCGACATTGACCGACAAACTATTCTCGTTGTACCGTACACTGATTCCGGCTGGGCACCGCTGTTGGCACGGGCAGGAGGTCTAATTGCTGAAGTGGGTGGGCGACTGTCTCACGGTGCAATTGTGGCACGGGAATATGGAATTCCGGCAGTGATGGACGTTCACAACGCTACTCAGTTGTTAAGAGATGGCCAACGGGTGCGTCTAGACGGTCAGCGAGGAACTGTGGAAATCCTATGAAGATAAATTACAATTTAGGGTATTGCTTAAAACCCTGATCATTAGGGAGTTTTAGGTTTTGCTTAGGAGGGGTAGGCGAGAGTGGCTGAAGGAATGAAAGAATTAGACTCAAGAGATGCGATCGCTCCTCTGAATCAGTAGATAAAGCGCTCTTGTTGAGACCACAGTAAACAATCTAGCTGATGGGCTGGCGCTAGATGGCAAATGAGGAACATCTTGCTTTGCTCAGGCAAGGGGTAGAGGATTGGAATAAATGGAAAGCAAAACACCCTGAAATCAGACCCGATCTCAGCTTTGCTACTGGCAAAAAGATTACCATTAGGGGCGCAAAACTCAGTGGTGTAGACCTTAGCCGGACAAACCTCAGCCGAGCTGACCTCAGCAAAGCCGATTTGATTGGGGCAAACCTCAACCAGGCAAATCTCAATGAGGCATACATGAGTGAGGCAGAACTGATTGGTGCCGACCTCAGTAGTGCCGA
>JBFLZA010001412.1:0-1220 GCA_040756535.1 Cyanobacteriota bacterium | reverse complement strand
CGCCCTTAACCTTCGAGGACTATACGGACATCTCTGACAGTGCGAACCCGTGGAAGGGCGTTAGCGAAGCGGCAATGTGATCTGAATTTACACAATTTTTACTTTGCTGGCTGCTTTGGTCGCTTTTTCCCTCGCTTCCTGAATATTTTTGCCTTTAGCTAAAGCAACTCCCATTCTGCGGAAAGGACGGGAATCGGGTTTACCAAATAATCTGATATCTACATCTGGCTCAGATAAAGCATCAGCAACCCCTTCAAAAAAGATAGAATCTGAAGATTCTTTAGCTAAGATGACTGCACTTGCAGAGGCTCCTAGTTGTTCTATCTTGGGAATGGGTAACCCTAAAACGGCTCTAAGATGGAGTTCAAATTCATTGAGATTTTGCGAAATTAAAGTCACCATTCCTGTATCGTGAGGTCGAGGGGAAAGCTCAGAAAAAATCACTTCATCTTGAGTGACAAAGAACTCCACTCCAAAAATTCCTGCACCTCCTAAAGCATCCGTCACTTTTTTGGCGATCGCCTCTGCTTCTTTGACTTGTTCTTCAGAAAGGGATGTGGGTTGCCAAGATTCTTGGTAATCTCCTCGTTCTTGACGATGTCCGATCGCAGGACAAAAGATTGTGGGGGCATTCCACTGCTTAATCGTGAGTAAGGTAATTTCTAGCTCAAATTGGATAAACTCTTCAACAATAATTTTTTGAGTATCCCCTCTCGACCCCTCAATGGCATAATTCCAGGCTTTTTCTACTTCTTCTGGGGAATTCACCACCGATTGACCCTTTCCAGAAGAAGACATAACAGGTTTGACGACATTGGGGAAACCAATGGTTTGAGAAACTTCAACCAGTTCCTCTAAACTAGTTGCGTAAGCATAGTTAGCGGTTCTCACCCCTAGCTGTTGATGCGCTAATTCGCGAATGCGATCGCGATTCATTGTATAGTTTGTTGCCATTGCCGTAGGAATCACGATGATTCCTCGCTGCTCAAATTCCATCAGCTTCTCGGTTCGGATGGCTTCAATTTCTGGGATGATAAAGTCAGGCTGATGTTTGGCGACAACTCGTTCTAAATCCTCTGCGCTCAGCATGGAAATGACTTCAGAACAATCTGCCACTTGCATCGCTGGTGCGTTCTCATATCGATCAACGGCAACAACATGATTACCTAACCGTTGAGCGGCAATCACAAATTCTTTGCCCAGCTCTCCTGAGCCAAGTA
>JBFLZA010001411.1:0-1222 GCA_040756535.1 Cyanobacteriota bacterium | reverse complement strand
GTACAAATCTTTGGCGATGGCCAAGGCAACGTTGTTGCCCTCGGTGAACGCGACTGTTCAACGCAGCGACGCAATCAAAAAGTAATTGAAGAAGCCCCTGCACCAAATATTAATGATACTTTGCGGCAGCGTTTGTATGAGTCTGCCGTTAAACTCGGTCAGGAAATTCGCTATCAGTCGGCGGGTACAGTTGAGTTTATCTACGATGTGGACACCCAACAGTTTTACTTCTTAGAGGTGAATACCCGCCTACAGGTAGAACATGGCGTTACAGAAACTATTACAGGTGTAGATTTAGTAGAGTGGATGGTACGCCAAGCGGCGGGTGAATCGCTAGAGTTGCCATCCTACCAGTACCAACCGCAAGGACATTCAATTCAGGTGCGGGTGTATGCCGAAGATCCCAATAAAAATTTTCAGCCGAGTTCGGGTGAGTTAACTCAAGTGCAGTTTGCGCCTGATATTCGCTGCGATACTTGGATTGCTACTGGCACAAAAGTTTCGCCGTATTACGATCCCTTGTTGGCGAAGATAATAGTGCATGGAGAAACAAGAGAAGATGCGATCGCTACTCTCCAAACTGCCCTAGCCCAATCTCGCATCGACGGCATTGAAACCAACTTGGAATACCTGCGCCAAATTATTGCCGATTTGACGTTTATTCAGGGCAACATTACTACGAAGTTTACTAATAGCTTTACCTATCGCCCGAATACAATTGATGTGCTAGTTGCCGGCACAATGACCACCATTCAAGATTATCCTGGACGAGTGGGTTACTGGAATATTGGTGTACCGCCCTCTGGCCCTATGGATTCTTTAGCGTTTCGGTTGGGCAACCGGATTTTAGGCAATCCAGAATCGGCAGCCGGCTTGGAGTGTACCTTATCTGGCCCTTCTCTGCGCTTCAATTGCGACACAGTGATCTGCCTCACAGGAGCGCAGATGAAAGCTACCCTAGATAAACAGCCGATTCCCTATTGGACGGCAGTTCCGGTAAAAGCAGGAAGTACCCTACGGTTGGGCAACATTCAAGGCGATGGTTTCCGCACATATATTAGCGTGCAAGGTGGGTTTGATGTACCCGATTATTTGGGCAGTAAAGCAACTTTTACTCTGGGTGGGTTTGGTGGACATGGCGGCAGAGCCTTACAGGTGGGCGATGTCCTGAAATTGTATCCCTGTACCTCCCAACCGCAGCCCATTTCCCCGGAATTGATTC
>JBFLZA010001410.1:0-1225 GCA_040756535.1 Cyanobacteriota bacterium | reverse complement strand
CCCCCCAACCCCCTTAAAAAGGGGGAAATCCAATCAAAGTCCCCTTTTTAAGGGGGATTTAGGGGGATCGGAGAGCGTTTCGCATCCTGTACGAGATGTGTGTACACGGTAGCCTGCAAGAAGAGGACAAAATTCTCCTTCTTCCCTACCAAGGAAAAAGGCTGGGGTTAGATTTTTTAACTAAATACGGTTCGCGATATTGTTTTAATTTTTACTAGCGAAATAAGCATTTAGAGGGTTTTGGCTGACAAACTTCGATGCAGTCGAGTAGACTACAGACAATCCTGATAGAGACTGTGGACTCTAGAGTTACGAGTCGCGATAATGTCTTAACTCTGCGATCGCTCGTCATGGTGTTTCTAAGGTTGAAGTTCGGTGGCTGTTATGCTTCTACTGGCTGGGTGTAGCGAACCGGCAAGCAGAAGGCAGCATCTGCTATTCTGTTTTAACCTATATTTAATCGGCTGCTTGCTTGACAAGAGCGCCGGACTTACTGAGAAATTCATCATCAGAAGTCCAGGAATTTCCAATTGTTTTTAAAACCCTATCCAATTCGGCTTTCGTTTAAATGGCTAGGCAAGTAAGTCTGACTGACCGTCAACAACGTATTCTCTGGGCAACTGTCCGTCACTATATTGCGACAGCTGAGCCAGTCGGCTCGAAGGCTTTGGTAGACGAGTATAATCTCAGCGTCAGCCCAGCAACGATCCGCAATGCAATGGGCGTCTTAGAGAAAGCGGGGTTGCTCTATCAACCCCATACCTCGGCTGGGCGGGTTCCCTCGGACTCTGGCTATCGAATTTATGTCGATCAATTAATTAAGCCTTCTGAAGCCCTGGGGCGTCAGGTAGAGCAGTTATTCACAAACCGTCTGAGCTTGGAACATCAAAGCTTCGAGACCGTGTTGCGGGGTGCAGCCCAAATTCTGGCAACGCTCAGCGGTTATATTACCCTGATCACGATGCCGCAGACTCGAACTAATCGTTTGCGACATTTGCAACTGGTGCAGCTCGATCCGGGAAGGGTGATGCTGATAGTGGTGACAGATTCTTATGAGACGACTAGCGTCTTGATGGAGTTACCCCTCTCAGAATCGGAGGATGAGCAACCGGATGCAGAAATTGTAGATAGAGAGTTGCAGATTTTATCGAATTTTTTGAATAGCCACTTGCGGGGGCGATCGCTCAGTGAATTGGCAACTTTAGACTGGAGCGAACTAGACCGA
>JBFLZA010001409.1:0-1225 GCA_040756535.1 Cyanobacteriota bacterium | reverse complement strand
GAGCGAGAGGCAGCCGTTTTGGAGGAACTAGGCAGCCGTCATCCCCAAATTCCTGATTTATTTGCCTTCTTTCCCTTAACCATTTCCAATAATTCGTCTGGCAAAGAAGAGCAATTCTTCTATCTAGTTCAAGAATTCATTGATGGGCGAACTTTAGAAGAGGAATTAAGCATCAAAGGACAGTTCTCGGAATCAGAAGCTGTAGAAGTATTGCGGGAAATTCTCAACGTCCTGAAATTTGTTCATGAAAATGGCTCAATTCACAGAGATATTAAGCCCTCCAATATCATGCGCGATAAAAGCGGGCGTCTGTATCTTTTAGATTTCGGCGCAGTCAAGCAGGTAGCGAAAGGAGCAGGGGCAATCGCTGGAAGGTCTACCGGCATTTACTCCCAAGGATATGCACCACCAGAGCAGATGGCAGGAGCTCAAGTTTACCCCTCAACTGACTTGTATGCCCTTGCTGTGACCGTCATTACATTACTTACAGGTAAAGACCCAGGAGAGCTTTACGACTCTTACAGTAACGGGTGGCAGTGGAGAAGTTACGCTCAAGTCAGCGATACGATGGCAAAAGTGCTAGACCGGATGTTGTTGACGACACCCAATCAACGTTTTCATTCAGCGCAAGATGTTCTTGACGCTCTCACCTTTCGACCAACATTAGCCGTTAGTCCGCCGCTATCGTCACAACCCCCATTGCCACAACCCGTTCAAACATCTAACTCTCCCACAGGTATACCACCCGTCTCTACAGCAACCATTAATCCTCCAGTTTCAGCAACACCAACCCATTCCCAACCTCTATCTAGACGACCGAAATTTTCCACCTGGGAAATTTTAGGGGGAGCAGCCTTTACAGGATTTGAAGCAGGATTGCTATTTATTGCTCTTAAAAGTTTTCTGGGTATATCGGGAATTAGTATAGGGCTGTTAGGCATGATTATCGGCGGTCTCATTTTTGCTCAATACCGCCGCTTTATTGAAGGTAAGAATTTAGTGATTTTTGCCGCACTCACCCTAGCGTTGATGCTGATTCCAGCCTTACGAGTGGGTCTACAGTTTCCCTTAGTTTTTGTTGCAGGAGTCTTGGCCGCCGCCGCAGCGATCGCTGTAACTGCTCTATTTCGCCTAATTTATCTGCTGTTATCTCGGTTGATGGGATAACTGATTATTAGTCAACAGCAATACAAATTCTGTCAAACGATAAATAAAATATTTCTTA
>JBFLZA010001408.1:0-1226 GCA_040756535.1 Cyanobacteriota bacterium | reverse complement strand
CTATTTCCCGCAGGTTCAAGCAATCCGGCCAGCGGTTCAATAATAGATCGACTCTACTATCAAGCCAACCTGATCTTCCCCAACGGGCGTTTTGTGAATGAGCCACTCCGGGATGCACTAACAGCCCTATCCAAACCGAATGCGGCTCTCACACTTTCACAGCAATCTGCTATTGACGCCACCATGTGTTCTTTGCAAATTGTAGGGGGAGGTATAACTCCTAGTAATGCTGTCATCCCGCATGGAACAATCTACGAAACGAGTTTTCTAGATGCCCGCCAGGTTAAAGCAATTGATAAAGACGAGGCTCCTGGTAACGATGCGGTGGGTGGTTTAGCAACCTTTAGAGCCTTAGGTCCCGGCAATGGAACTACACTCACAGGAAATTATAACCTTCCCGTCGAAGAGCGTCAGCCGCTAGAAATTCGCGCTACCGTTTTGGATTTAAGCAAACTGCGAAGCACAACAGTTACGGGAACCGCGGCTAACCCCAACCCCGAGTACCTGCTACCAAACAGCGGTATTATCTATGCTACTCGTGACGACGCGCTGCCGGATCTGAGCGAACCTTGGCCTACAACGGGTGACAAAGAACAAAAAAAGGCAACGCGCAAAGCCAAAAGTCCAGTTGATTTTAAGCTAGATCCTACCCGACGACCTAACGGGATTATGTTAGTGAACGGTAGCATCCTAGCCCGGGGGGCAGGGAATTCCAATAACTACGGTTTGGTAACTCCACCAGGGGCGGAGAAAGGTCTGATCTTAGCGACTAACTTGCCAGCGTATGTCAAAGCTGATAGCCGAGGCTTTAATCTACACTCATCCTCAGCAACGGGAGGAGTCTTGGAAGAGTTTGACGATACATTGTTATCAAACAACCCGACCTATACGAATGCCACCTTCTATAGCCGTCAAGATCCAGAGGATGATTTCGGTTGTCGCAAAAATCAGCCTGGGATTCCCTGTCCTAATGGTGACTTGTGGCGACAAGCAACAGTACTTGCAGATTCCGTTAGCTTGCTTTCTGATAGTTTCCGGTTCGGTTTCCGCAATGAGGGAGACTATGACCTGAGAAACAACCAAGGATATCTGGAATCGAGAACAAAGCGCCAGGAACTAGGCTTCTATGACAACAACTTTGTAACGAATGGTCTCAGTAGCGGTGCACAGATTGAACCCGCTGGTAATGGAATTAATCCTAGCCAACCAATCAAAATACCTAGAGA
>JBFLZA010001407.1:0-1236 GCA_040756535.1 Cyanobacteriota bacterium | reverse complement strand
TGATTAATCCTGAATCCTGTAGGGGCGCACAGCCGTGCGTTCGTCCTAATTCAAAATTGCTAAAATTGCTCACTACATAAGCAATTAATCGTTGGTTTCCTAGTTCATTCTCCCCAGCTAAAACAACAGCCTCTCGCACCGCTGGATGTTGACTTAACACCCCCTCAACTTCTCCTAATTCAATCCGGTAGCCCCGAATTTTAACTTGATAGTCAATTCTGCCAAGATACTCAATGTTGCCATCCGGTAGAAACCGCGCCAAATCTCCAGTTTTATAGAGACGGGACTCAGGCTCATTACATATTTCTTGTCCCCCCTCTCTGCTTGCGGAGAGGGGGCTAGGGGGTGAGGTTCTTACTCTAAAAGGGTTAGAAATAAACTTCTCTTGTGTCAACTCAGGACGGTTGAGATAACCCCGCGCCAAGCCAGCACCGCCAACGTACAATTCGCCAGGAACCCCAACAGGCAACGGCTGTAAATGGGAGTCTAAGATGTAAAGCTGAGTATTGGCAAAGGGACGACCAATCGGTACTAACTGCTCCTTAGATAAATTAGCCGTTCCTTCAAAATAAGAACTATCAATTGTAGCTTCCGTCAAGCCAAAAGAGTTAATCAGTCGCGTCTGACTTCCACAAAGTTGTCTAAACTTTTCATACTCTTGTACATACCAACTATCAGAGCCGCAAATTAGCAACCGCATAAAGTCGAGGCGCTTGTTGTTTTCTTCCAAATATTGAACTAAGCTCCTCAATACAGCCGGAACAAATTCGGCGCAATTAACTTTTTCTTGGAGCATCAATTCATAAAGCTTTGGCGGCTCTAGTAAGAATTCGCGGGAACAAAGCACCAACTTTCCACCAGAACATAAGGCACGAACTAAGTCTCCTGTAAACACATCAAAGGAGAAGTTCGCCATCTGAAGGTGACAACTTGGTGCAGTGCGAAGTTGATAGGTTTCCTCCCAAGCCAGATAAATATTAACTAGGCTGCTATGCTGAATCATCACTCCTTTAGCTTTGCCAGTAGAACCGGAGGTATAGATGATATATGCCAGATTCTCGGCAGTCACTTTGGAGAGGGGATTCTTGGTACTATTTTGTGAAATTACCTCCCAATCTGCATCCAGACACACAACTTTTGCTTTGTGTTGAGGCAGACTCTTTAACAGCAGATGTTGAGTTAGCAACACAGGCACTTGGGTATCTGACAACATGAAAGCCAAGCGCTCTGAAGGAT
>JBFLZA010001406.1:0-1237 GCA_040756535.1 Cyanobacteriota bacterium | reverse complement strand
AACGCTGCTGGAGCTATCTATAACCACTGTATTGCTCTCCACAAACGCTACTACCGGATGTGGGGCAAACACTTAAATTGCGCCAAACTTCAAGCTCATATCGCCAAACTACGGAAACGTAAAGAGTTCTGGCAATTAGTCGGCTCTCAAGCGGTGCAGGATATCTGTCAACGCATAGAGAAGGCATATCAACGGTTTTTCAAGGATCACAAAAAAGGAGTCAGACCACCAGGATTTAAGAAAGTCAGAAGATACAAGTCTTTCACGCTCAAGCAAGCTGGCTACAAGTTCTTGGGTGGCAACCGTATTAAAATTGGTAGCAAGGTCTATCAGTATTGGAAATCTAGAGAGATTGAGGGTAGGGTCAAAACGCTCACCATAAAGCGAACACCATTGGGTGAACTGTTTATGGTGGTTGTAGTTGACAGCAGCAGTGAGCCGGAAATCAAATTCGAGACGAGTCGCATCGCTGGATTTGATTTTGGGTTGAAAACGTTCCTCACCTGCTCTGATGGCTGCACAATTGAATCCCCTCAATTCTTCAAACAGTCGCTCAGTGACGTTAAGATAGCTAGTCGTCGGCACTCGAAAAAACTCAAAGGTTCAAACAACCGTGAACGTGCAAGAAAGCATCTAGTGGGCAAATATGAATATGTTTCTAACCGCCGTAGCGATTGGTTCTGGAAACTGGCTCACGACCTGACAGACAAATTTGATGTTTTGTGTTTTGAGACGTTGAACCTCAAGGGAATGCAGCGTCTTTGGGGTCGCAAAATTTCTGACCTGGCTTTTGGGGAGTTCCTGAAAATTCTTGACTGGGTTGCCAAGAAAAAAGGCAAACTCATTGTCTACATCGACCGTTGGTATCCATCCAGCAAGACCTGTTCTCCTTGCGGTCACGTCTTAGAAGAGCTGGATTTGTCGGTCAGAGTTTGGCGTTGTCCATCGTGCGGGTGTATCAACGGGCGCGATGAAAACGCCGCTTTGAATATTCAAGCAGTTGGGGCATCAACTGTTAGGTTAGGCGATGTCAGACAGTCAAAAGCTGCAATTGCTGTTTGAGCCTAGAATCCCCGTGCGTTTACGCCGGGGAGTATGTCAAAAGCAAGGGCCAAATTATTTTGGATTGTCGCCCATTCGTCGGGACTCGCTTCGCGGGTATAGATTTCCGATGCTTGCCTGTAACACGCGATCGCTCGTTCTAGATTATCAGCGCGATCGCCCCATATCCGGTCGC
>JBFLZA010001405.1:0-1240 GCA_040756535.1 Cyanobacteriota bacterium | reverse complement strand
GCAAAGGTATAGTGCACAGCAACATTTGATTGCGCAGAAACAACTCAAAATTTAACAGTTGCCATAAAAAAGCCTGACGTAGGTCAGGCTTTTTTTATGATTGGACCTAATTAAGAGGCTTTAGATTGTTTTGCTTTTAAAATTTCCGTTCTTAAGCTTTGTGCCAACTCTGCAGACTCCGCACCCATGCCATTGACCATAAAGGCATGACGGGTCAAGACATTGGTTGGATTAGGTAAATTCACCAGTTGGTAACTTTCAGAAATGTCTTTCAATAATTCGTTGCTTAAATGTATGGCACTTTCTTTGGCCGATAACTGTTGGACCAAACGCTCAGCAGCTTGATTTGCAGACAGCTGCATTGCATCGACTGCGGTTGAAATGCCGCAACGCGTTTGCAAAACAAAGCGCTTTTCTTCGCGGTAACGTTTATACAAAACCTCAGATAGCAGTTGGAACACACTGCTGATCATCATTAAACATGGGACTGCATTGGGTGTGTCTGTCGACATGCTGAGGGTGGCACCATGCTCATTAAAGGATTGAACTGTAGTGATGTCCGAGCTGTTGAGTTTGTAGTGTTTTAAACAAAGTTCTATGCTTTTATTGAGGAAAATCTGACACAAATTAAAGTATGGAATAGACACGGTTGTATTCACCGAGTCCATCAACTGTTTCGGGTCATAAAATTGAATATTGAGCGCAACCGAATGATTATCCACGATCACGGGTTTTTGTTCTTTAGGCTTCGCACTGGTTTTGATTTGTTGTTGTGCTTGGGCAATCGCGACCGCCGTATGGTGTTTCTCTTGTTCAAGGGTTTGGGTTAACACTTGAATTTCGTGTTTTAAGCGGGATTCATTATTGATCCGTGCCAAATATTCGGTACGACTTGGGCGCGCAATGGCGCGATAAGCTAACCACAGTAAACCATGAATCGCTAAGGACAATAAAATCGCTAACCACTGAGTCCGTAAAATCTCACCCATACTTGGTTTAATGAGCGTGATTTCAATGCTACCCACTTTCTTTTCATTTTGCAGCGCATCACGGACAAATACTTCACCATCACGTGTTCGAACTTGGCCACCTGTGGCCAAGACTTGATTGTTGGCATCCAAAATGCGAATGGAAGCTACGCTTGGGTTGGTCGCATAGCGATCCACCAAAAGCGCAAGAGAAACCGTGTTGGCAGGCTCCAGCTCTGCAAGACTGTCTGTGACCAATTGAGAGGTCATCA
>JBFLZA010001404.1:0-1241 GCA_040756535.1 Cyanobacteriota bacterium | reverse complement strand
CCCCGAAATCTCTGACAACAATAATGAGAGATTGCTCATTGTCAAGCGCCTGTCCTGACTTCCGATTGAGGCACACCGCAGAAAATTGGTAGAAGCCAGGAACTATGGGCTGGGTTGAGCTTGTCACGTTCTTGTTCTACCATGACTCTGGATACTCGGCGTGGGTTGGAAGCCCTCCGCTAGCACAACCCCACGACGCTCTCGATGCCCAGAAGATGTGAGCCGTGGGAGTGATCGGCGGTGCTGTATCCAACGAGCCAGCCGGAATAACCATGAGCTTGCCGTTGCGCGTTAGACGCGGAACCGGCACCCGCAATAACTACAAAACCATTTGCCGAAGCAGTATGTACTTCATTTTCAAAATCCAGCATTTATATTTGGATAGGCGATCGCAAAACTCAACTACAAATTTTTAGCGATCCAAGTATTACTATTAACAGTATTAACACGTAAACTTTCAATAGAGAATAAAAAATCAGCCAGAATGATCGGGTTATGTGAGTCCTAATACTCTTGTTCCACATCAGCCAGCAATTTTTCCTGCTGTCCCCCATCGAATTATGCTGGTCAAAACTGAAGCAGTGTTTGCGTACCGCAAAAGCTCGAACCCACCAAGCTCTTAACCAAATTTTAACCGAGATTGTTACTAAACAAATCTCATCTGATGATGCTTCGGGTTGGTTTGCTCATTGTGGTCTATTCATATGAAAACTGCTGTAAGTTGACAGTATCCCTGACGCAATATCTGCTATAAATAAAATATTTCTACGATAGAAGCTTAAAAATATGCTTTCCTCCTCTTCAGCATCTATCAGTACCAAATTCATGCAGGAGATTTCACAGACGTTTCCTCGTGCGCCTGTTACCTCTAGTGCTAGGGCTAATTGGGATCGTATTTTTCTCGTTCACCATCATCAACCGGCTTTTAGTGTGTCCGAACACTGTCTGCCTTATCATCAAATTTGCATCAAGTTAGGCAAACCCTATCTTCTCAACCAAGTTATTGATGGACGTGCTGAGAATATACAAGCTGTTCCCGGTCAGATCGGGCTGTATCCGGCTAATCTCAGTCACTCCTTTGGTTGGGATCGCGAAGCCGAGTTCTTACAACTCTATTTAGATCCAGAACTATTTAGGCAAATCAGTGAAGAAACTTGGGGGAACGACCGTATTGAATTCATCCCTCAACCATCAGCACTGAGCGATCCCTTAATTGTACAGTTTGGTTTGGCGCTTAAGAC
>JBFLZA010001403.1:0-1241 GCA_040756535.1 Cyanobacteriota bacterium | reverse complement strand
AAACTGGCTTTAATGTTGTATCGGTCTAGCACTTGCAAAAGTTGTGGTGTGTACTGAGGATGGGGGCCATCATCAAACGTGAGCGCGATCGCTCGTGAATGAGTTGCTCCTGCCCAAAGGCAGTTGGGAAACGAAGGTTTGAGAATTTTGTACAAAATAGGATAAAGCGGGGCAAACTGCATGAAGTCGTTATTCGTTGTTGAGTAATCAGGAGTCCAGTGGGTCTAGAGAGTCTTACTTTTAGGCAAAGCTACCGCTTACAACCTCGCCAGATCTTTCCGTTCTGGGCAAGCGTTTGTATGGCAGTAGGTCTTAGCGGTTGTGACACTGTAACTACTAACCAGTATGAAGCGACTGCACAAACAACGTTGACTTGGCAGGTTCAGTATTCCATTAACCCAGTGACTGACAAGCATCCACGCTTTGAAGAGTTTGCTTCTAATTCCTTGCTTAACCGCAATGGTTTAAAACCGGAAGGTGCTGTCATTGGTCCAGATGAGAAAGGGTTATGGTGGCCAGCTTTACCTCCACGACCTAGTATTGATCAAGTTGAACAACGCTTAAAGCCCCAAGAACAGGCAAGCAAACCAGAGCTGCTGCGTACTGTAAAATACCGGATAAACTACAACCAGGATGGGCAAACGGTAACGTTACCGACTAATTACGACGTTTACCGACAGGTTGCCAGGGCGTATCCTTCTCAAAAGCCTTTGCGACTCACGCTAGGGCTTAATAATGCCTCTGTAACCAAAGCTGAACCAGCAGATTAATCTGATCTCCGGCTGTAATTGCCCTGAAGTTCTCAGGTCAACAGAACTTTCACCCATGAATGACCAATCCCACGTCTTTTAAGAGTGGGAGGCACTTAAACTGAGATCAGGCAACTTCTGCTTCTGCCCTAAAAACTAAAGCTTAAGTCCGATAGAGTAAGTTGACCATCAAAGGCATAGAAGGTAATCCGAGTAATATCGGGCATCTCAATCTTCATGAGAGCATTCGGAGGGATAGGCGAATCAGAACCGACTAAATTAGGTTTGGGCAGAGACTTACGGGCAATGAGCTTGTTTTGGTGATCATAGGCAGACAGAAGCATCCGTTGAGAACTGGTGACATAGCAGCAGAACTGGCGAATGGGTTGCGAAAAGGCAACCTCTATCCAGCCGCTTTTGGGGGCCCCCATGAGTACTGTAGTACCAGTCCGGGGTGGATATGCTGGATTGGAGGGTTGTAGCGCGATCGCA
>JBFLZA010001402.1:0-1242 GCA_040756535.1 Cyanobacteriota bacterium | reverse complement strand
GGTACTACGCGCTCCCGCCCGCACCGCTACTCCAGCGATTCCTAAAGCTGCCCGCTTGTCGCCAGCAGCTGTTTGACAGGCGCTAAGAACGAGTAGTTCAATAGCGTTGTTGGGCTGGCTTTGGTCTCTAGTTCGCAGTAAATTATTCAACTCGTTGACATAGATGCGCTTATCCCAAGCGACAATAAATGTCTTTGAAGCCTGAGAGCTGAACTGACCGTGAGTTGCAAGATGAACCACAGGGAAAGGCAGCGAGTTAACCCGATCTTGCAGAGCCGTGCTGGTAAACTCCTGATTAAGAAGTACCTTAGTAGATAGTTCAGACTGAATTTCCTCTAATTCGCGCTTCACGTTGGGTAGTGCAGAAAATCCCGAACGTGGTTCGCTCACTCCTGCGACTATTGCCTTTAATTGTCACTGCTTCAAAGGTTTAGGGTCTATCATCTGCAAACCAGGGGTTAGGGCGACGCTGTAGTTTTCTACAAGATACTGTTTACCGTCGTAGAGAGCCGCCATTGGAATATTCCGCAAGGAACCATCTAGTACAAACACTAACTTTTTGACATTACTTTGGGCTAAATTTGTCATAGCAGGTTTGAGCAACCAGTTATATACCTGTTGGGACAAGGATTTAACTTCTTCAGTTGCATCAGGTTCTGTTAGTTGTTGCCGTAGCTCCTTTAGAATGCTTTCCGCTTGGCTCTCGGCTATAGGAGTGGAGTAGTGGTACAGGTCTTTTTGCTGGGATACTTTGAGGATAACCTCTAGTCGGTCTGGCAAAATAATTGGATAAATGACTGCTGTTGAATTCTCTTGGTCAACTACTTTGTCAATCTCCACTGTTGCTTGCAAGCAGGCTTCCCGCAAGAAGTTGTCTAGTTCTGCCAACTGGAGAGCTTCAATGACTTCACGGGCTTTTATAAAATTGTCTTGACTGGGTTCGGAAGTTTCTACAGGTTGCAAGAGCAAATCAACTAGCTGTCGATAGACGGGTTCCACACTTTCCCGAAAGGAAAACTGAACCTCTGGGTTGATAGCGACCAAGTCGCGGCGGAGAAACTTGAGAGTGTTGAATGCTTCCGTGTAAGCTGCGATCGCTTGTTGAATATTTCCCTGAGCCTTGAGTAAACGTCCTAACTGCCATTGCCATTGATAGGCAATATCCGAAGCATCAATACTTTGGGCTAGAAGCCGGGCTTGCTGGGTGAGTTCAAAGGCATTAGATAACTGCCTTGTTTGTTC
>JBFLZA010001401.1:0-1243 GCA_040756535.1 Cyanobacteriota bacterium | reverse complement strand
GCGAAACCCGTGCATGGATGGATGGCCTAGCCGTTGCCTGTTTAACTACGATTATCAAATTATTAATTTATCAGAGGAGGAATTTCAATTTTTGCAAGCGTGCGATGAAAACTCCACCCAACAGCGAACCATGAAAGAAATTTTGGCAGATGGAAAGCTGGAGTTGGATAAAGTGCGATCGCTCCTTACTGGGCAGTTAATTTTGCTAACACCAGCTTAAAAGCATTAGCAACTAGCGCGATCGCCAATACATATATAGAACCCATTTGACATCTTAAGAAGAGGCTGAAAGCCTTTTAATCATTAGCCTAATGAAGCAAAGGTTGATTTTGGTTGTGGCATTGGCTAGGGTTCGCTCAAAGTTCTTAACTAGGATCTTACAGCGCTCCATCCAAGCATTGGAGCGCTCAATCACCCACCTAGCTACAGCTGGAACGAACCCAGCTTTCCCTTGGGCTGCTTTGTCTTGTTTCGAGGGTTTAGTTGAGCGTTCAAACTTGATTTTTGTCATAATCTGGGGATAAATCCGCTCTAACTCTTGAGTCAAATATTCTGGGTGGTAACCGTGGTCTAACAAGATAGTGATCTTGGGAATGTTGACAGGTTTTGACTTGAAATAATCGATGTTTTGAGTCAACATCTCAACCAATCCCCTATCATCGGAGACATTGGCACGAGTACAGTGAGTAAAGAAGGGAAACCCAAGGGTATCAATGGCGAGATGCCGTTTAATTCCATTTGTTGCTTTGTAAAAACAGTAGCCTTTTGAGTCCACACTTGCATTGCAGGTGTTTTTCACCGCTTGGGAGTCAATGATAATTAACGTCGTCCACTTCGGTTTTTTTTTTACCTGTTCTCGCACTTGTTCATGTAGTGTCTCCATCAGCGTCTCGAACACTCCTGCTGCCCGCCACTGTTTGTAGTGCCAATAGACGGTTGAGTAAGGGGGCAAGTCTTTGGGCAAGTCTTGCCAATTGCATCCATTTTTGAGTTGGTAGAGTATCCCATTGAAGAGTTCTCGCTTTGTCCAGTTGGAAGGTCGTGTCTGCTTCTTAGGGGGTAATATCTGAAGCAACAGGGGTTCAAACATTTCCCATTCTGCATCGGTGAGGTCGCTCGAATAAGGCATACTAGCAAGATTGGACGGCTTCGAGTACCTTAATTCAACACCTAAAAAGATGTCAAATGGGTTCTATAAGATTTGGAGTACTGATTGACCCGTTTCTAGTTGAAATATACGAGT
>JBFLZA010001400.1:0-1244 GCA_040756535.1 Cyanobacteriota bacterium | reverse complement strand
GTATGAAAGAAGCAAATGGCTTACTGACCAAACAAGTTGAACGTAAGAAGATGAAACCTGCTCAAATGGGTGAAACTCTTGCGCGCATCCGCCCTACTTTAAGCTATGACGAGTTTAAAGAAGTGGACATCGTGATTGAAGCGGTAACTGAAAATCCAAAAGTAAAAGGCATTGTACTTGCTGAAACTGAGAAAAATGTTCGTGACAACACGATCATTGCTTCAAATACTTCAACAATTTCAATCACACGTTTGGCTGAAAACCTACAACGTCCTGAAAACTTTGTCGGTATGCACTTCTTTAACCCAGTACACATGATGCCATTGGTAGAAGTGATCCGTGGTGAGAAGACTTCGGCTGAAGCGATTGCGACCACTGTAGTTCTTGCTCAGAAAATGGGTAAAACACCAATCGTAGTGAACGACTGCCCAGGTTTCCTTGTAAACCGCGTATTGTTCCCTTACTTCGGTGCATTTGACCTTCTATTGAAAGACGGTGCTGACTTCCAACAAGTCGACAAAGTCATGGAAAAATTCGGCTGGCCTATGGGTCCTGCTTACTTGATCGACGTTGTTGGTATCGACACGGGCGTTCATGGTGCAGAAGTCATGGCGGAAGGTTTCCCTGACCGTATGAAGCCAGACTTCAAAGGTTCAATCGAAATCATGTACGAAAACAAACGTTTGGGTCAAAAGAACGACGTTGGTTTCTACAAATACGAACTTGACCGTAAAGGCAAAAAAGCCAAAGTGGTTGATCCAACTGCGTATGAGCTTGTTGCTACTGTGGCAACTGCGGAAAAACGCGAGTTTGATGCTCAAGAAATCATTGACCGTATGATGCTTGCTTTCTGTAACGAAACTGTTCGTTGCTTAGAAGACAACATCGTAGCGACTGCTTCTGAAGCAGACATGGCAATGATTATGGGTGTAGGTTTCCCTCCATTCCGTGGTGGTCCATGCCGTTACATCGACCAAACAGGTGTTGCTGAATATGTTGCACTTTGCGACAAATATGCACACTTAGGTAAGGCTTATGAAGCGCCACAAATGTTGCGTGACATGGCTGCTAACAACAAAAAATTCTACGGTTAAGGAGCAACGTGAATGGCTACTTTAAATCCACGTGACGTTGTCATCGTTGATGGCGTACGTTCAGCAATGGGTAAAACCAAAAACGGTATGTTCCGCAATGTACGTGCTGACAGTCTATCGGCTGAATTGGTTCGTGCTTTAGTTGCTCGT
>JBFLZA010001399.1:0-1244 GCA_040756535.1 Cyanobacteriota bacterium | reverse complement strand
AAGTATTTACGCGATAAACGAGCGGCTCATCCAAAAGTGATGGCTCGGGAACAGGCAGAGCACCCGCTACACCTTCAAGCTCCATGAGCGCAAGTTGCCGCTCAAATGGCTGTATGTACGCTTTCATCCTGCAAACCAGCTCATTTTGAGACATCTAGCCTCCAACATTCTGAAGAATGACAATGTGTTCGCTCTTTATTTTTCCGATAGCCGGATTGAATGACTTTTTGCTATCTTGTAAGCGGCGCGTCAAGTTAGCTTCGGCCTTGTATCCGCTGTCTTCGGCTACCTCGATGAGTACTTGATCATTGTTAATCACTTGACCCTTTAGACGTGAGTCACCAATCACAAAACAAGCATAACCACCTGGGCGTAAATGCTTACCTAGCCAGCCTAGAATTTGCTTGAGTTCGACGCGGAATGTTTCAACTGTGGCTGCACTCTCTCCTTTTCTGCTATACTTTCGATGACTGCCTATCTCTACCTTCTTAAATTCAGGTTGATCCATATCGAGCCACAGCATTCGAGTTCGATGGTAGAGATGGTAACTGTAAGCATTCGGATACGGAGGTGAACAAACGACCAGATCGACTTGTCCAACTTCTGGCCTGCTAAGAACATCTGCACAAATCACCTTTCGAGTGTATCTGGGCTCCGTTAGTTCTGCGAACTCTATAACTTTGTCAATAGCTAAGCCAAGGGCTCGGGCAAAGCGAATAGCAGTATCTCCTGGCTTTATATCTTTTTCCCGTCTAACATAACGAGTATCTGAGTCTTGTCGCGATACAGCAACAATAATAGACGAAAAAGCAGTTAAGGCAATTCGCCGCGCATTCTCATTTTGAACCGACGAACACAATTCCTTTAGTATCGCCAGTTCATCTATCACGCTTGGGTCAAACCAGAAGTCTATACCTTCAAAATTGGGGCACTGTGAAGGTTGGTAGGCACTTTTTAGATTAGGGAATAGAGGCAAGGCGCTAATTTGCTGTTGGTTAGCAATCTCAATTGCTTGATTTTCTAGCTGCCGCAGAATGTTCACCTCTTCTTCGCTCACGCGTGTAGTTTTTGCTTCGGAAATAAGACAGGCCAACGGATTTGCGTCTACACCAATCGCGAATCGCTTGAGTAACAGTGCCTCAACCAGGGTCGTCCCACTACCACAAAACGGGTCAAGAACTGTATCGCCCACAGAAGACAGTTCTTGAATTAAAGTATTAGGGATTTGCGGAATAAATTTGGCT
>JBFLZA010001398.1:0-1244 GCA_040756535.1 Cyanobacteriota bacterium | reverse complement strand
ATTGACTCAGTTTACAAAGTAGTCAATCATTCATCGACTTATGGGAGTGGGCTAGGAGCTGTAGGCGTCACTCATTTAGGTAACAGTGAAATCACGGTTGTAGACTTGCATCAACGATTTTTTAGAGCGAGTCAAATGAATTCCGCTAACTCTACTAGTTATCTCATTGTGGTGCAAAATACAACCAATGAACTGTATGGAATTCCAGTTGATGATACTCCAGCTTTAATGGAAGTCCCTCTGTCTATGATTCGTATTTTACCAGAGTCCTATCGTCGTGCTGATACGCTGGATGTGGCGAGTCATGTTGCTGTAATTCCTCAAAATGGAGCTTCTTTGACTGTCTTTTTACTAGATGTTGACCGTCTCCTACCCATTTTCCAAGAACTCAGTGCAGCCTCGGGGAAATATAGCAGTCGCCCAGACGATTAGGACTCTCACCAAATACTGAATTCACCCGATCGCATGAGCCAATGGGGTGAAGCCTGCTCCCTCATCAGCAATCTATACTTTTGGCTGATCAAACAGGCTGAGGGGAAAAGTCAGTACAAGCATGCTACACCACATGCTGAAAAAACGTATTCAAGCGATTTTGTTTCCTGGTCTACTTTTTCTATTCACCATCACAACAATTTTCTATTTTCCGAGTAGCATTGCGCCCAGCCTTGCCAGCGCTCCACCCCAAGACGCTGGCAGTTTCGCCATTTACCTGCTTGAGTGTGACGTTCCTGCAACCGACTTGGCAAATATTAACCTGAAGCGATGCAGCGATCGCAATCCGCCAATTATTAGCACTGAGGATATCCTCACCTACACCAAAGACACTCATGAGCTGGAACTTAGCGAAACCGCCTATAGTCGAGTACAACAGCTCTTTGGGGTTCCAATTCGAGTAACAGGGATTCCTTTCGTTGCTTGTATAGGAGAAGAACCGATTTATTCCGGTGCGTTCTGGAGTCCGCTTTCTTCACTCTCGCACGACGGAGTCACGATTATGCAGCCCTTGAACACCGAGCAGCGGACGATTCAGATCACACTGGGGTATGCAAGTCCCGTGGTGTATCCCGATTCAGATCCCAGAGCCGATCCTCGAATCATGGAGGCACTCGATACAGCCGGAAAGCTGAAAACGCTGTCCTCAAGTAAACAATTCAATCCTTAAAGTTAGACAATGCGACACTTCCCGTTGTGGCTGATTCACTTGGCACTGACAGCACTCTCACTGACATTGCTTGGAGAAATTA
>JBFLZA010001397.1:0-1245 GCA_040756535.1 Cyanobacteriota bacterium | reverse complement strand
GAAACGGAAGCTTTTGGTAAGCCAGTTGATAGAGACACTCTCTGGATAGTAGTTCGTCGAGCTTTTGCAATTGCAACACAAAGCTTATTCGGAGAAGCTCGCTGGATTAATCCTCATGCTCTGAGGCATATTGGAGAAAAGCATATTCGCCAACTTGGCCGAGAAGATATTACTGAGTCATTTGGAACACTGATTGGACATTCAAAGAAGATGGGTGATGAATATGCGGCTCAAATCACTTCTGAATATGAATTGACCAAAGAAATTACAGATGACTGGTGGATCGAGAATATGTAACGATTCCACTCTCTCCATTTTGGCTTCAGTGCCACTTGAGAAGAAAATATCCTGCACTTCGGATATTTAGTATCGGTGGCTGCGGCAGCTGCGTCACTCATTCTCTAACCCCAGCAGCTCCCGCAGTTCCTCCTCGGATGCGATCGCTCCCCCCTTTCACTTGTCTGCATGAAGAGTTATGAGGGATGGGGTAGAGTTTCCTCCAATTGGGACATCATCTTTCCGAAGATCGCGCTCCACGTAAAACTTTTTTCTAGTTACGACCGTTTTTTAAGTTGTTAGCAGAATTTCGCAAGGGCGAATCAACGAGTCAGCCCTAGATTTACGGGGCACTGGTTCATATCAATTAAAACACGATGGCTAGGGAGCGATCGCTAAAGTACCATCCTTGCTGAGATAAAAGGCAAAAGTTTGACGTAGCTTTACTGCTCTCTCAACGTCCCATTGGATCGTCCATACATCACCCTCACAATATCCTGTCAATAAACACGCTTGTCGAGCTCTTTGTCTTTCGATGCCCTCAACGGCTGCGTAGCAATCCAGACATTTATCAAGCGTGTCTAGTGCTAAGTAATCATTCCCAAAATTACACACCCATTCAGGTCTACGTGCATCTGGTCTACTTTTGTTGGGTTTTCCATAGCTCGGATCTAGCTGCTTTCGTCGCTTCGCCTCACCCATCACAAATTCCATTCCATTCAATCAATCGCAACTCTGAAACTTTGTACCACTCTGCCTCAAGCCCTGGCTTACCTTCCCGCTCAGCCCAACGAACTAGAACCTCGCCAGGTCGAACGTCTTGAACATACCCATGCATTGCATAGTTTGCGTTGTATGAATCACGCCCAGCCACCGTGTCAAATATCTGAAACTCAACGACTTCAACTAGGGGCTTTTCGACCTCTATACCTGGTGACAGTTGAGTGGATGATTCTACCTCCGCAACAG
>JBFLZA010001396.1:0-1245 GCA_040756535.1 Cyanobacteriota bacterium | reverse complement strand
GGTTTTGGGTGTGACGGAGGTATCTTCAAGAATTATGCCTCTAAATCGTGGGGTATCGGTGGTGCTCAAACTTTGGTCAATGGTGAGGGCAGATGCTCCTGGGGTAATGGTTACGGTGCCTGTTCCACCTGGTGCTTTGAGAAGAATGCTGTTGGGGGACCGGACCGTTTTAATATAACCACTGTCAGAAGGTGAGCCGCCCTCAATGACGAGTCCAGCTTCTGGTGCTGCGGGCACTGCATTGTTTTTATTAAGAACAACGATTGGTGAGGTTACGCCAACATCGCCTGTTGATGATAATTCAACACGTGGAGTGCTATTTGTTATAATGGTGAGGTCTGTTGCTGAAGTAGTGCCTAATGTTGCGTTAACGCCAAAATCATTACCTCCATTGGTGAAGGCCCCTGGACCAGAGCCGGGTGCTGTCCAGTATAGATTGCCTGAACCATCCGTAGTGAGGACGTAGCTGTTCGGTCCTGCTGAGTCAGGCATAGTAAGCGTATAGGACCCAGAAAGCGTTGATGCGGGAGCTTGAAGTGTAACGCTGTCTGATCCTGCGCTTATTGATTCAAAGAGCTGGACTCCCCCATGGTTTTGTACTTCCACTGAGCCGTTGGTAGTAATAATATTTTGTTCTACGGTGAGCGTATTGCCGATGGTTGCATCATTTCCTACGGTGAGATTATGATTGATAGTGACATCATCAGGGAGAACTGTTGTGCTGCTGGAGATGGTTTCGGGCGTAGGCTGATTTGCACTTGTTCCCGGTAAGATGCCGCCGGGAGGGACAACGGGGCGTGGAGCGCGGGAGGGGTTTTTAAGACCAAGTAATGCTTTGCATTCATCAAGGTGTTCAACAAGTTCTCTTAATTGATTATCATCTGCTATGAGATAATGTTCTTGTTCAAGAATGGTAGCTGCCTCTGAAAGAGCTTCACTGACGACGCTTTTGGGCAATAATTGATTAGCATTTTCAAGCTGTTTGAGCATTTCATGAGATGTTGACGGATTAAGCTTGTTGAGCTGTTTGGCAAGTCGGACAAAGGGACTTATCTGATCTGCGATAACAATGAAATCTTGTTCTGAATTGTGAGCAGTTGACAGTTCAAGCCCTAACGTTGCGAGACTAGTAGTAAGAGGATTACCTTTTGTGCCTTCTGCTGCACACAAAGGTGTTATGATCCCCAAAGAAAGGGTTAAAATATGATGAGTAAGTGCCTTCATTAAAAACTCCTGTTTGAGTGG
>JBFLZA010001395.1:0-1246 GCA_040756535.1 Cyanobacteriota bacterium | reverse complement strand
CTTTAATAACTTTACCGCAAGCTCTAACTTCAGTTGTGCATATGGGTACATAGGTGTCTAAACCAGTTGACTGGACAGTTGGTATCCCAGCCAGCAACCTCATAGGCACTGGAACACGAGTCAGTGGAAATTTCCCCCTGGATAGAGCAAGTGCAAGAGCGGTGCTATATCGCATGGATGGCAGTAACATAACGAGCTATATTGTCTACGATGACAATGGACGTGCAATTAAGCGAGTAGACGTGACGGGAAAAGCTCATGCAGGTGTGCCAACACCTCACGTTGTGGAATGCAGACACAACAAAAATCCATCGGGAAATGTATTTGTGCAGCTTGAAAAAATAGTTCGACCAGCTTCACCGGACGAGATCCCCTAAAGACTATGCTTACCGAAAAAATATCATTAAATAATCCAAATATAGACCAACTGAAAAACTTTCAGCGTTGGAAACAGGCAAACGGCGATGATTTTTCCCTCTGGGACTATCTATTCAGAGCCTCAAGAGCTGAAGTTGCCATAGTTTTTACAAAGCTATTCTGGCCTGATTTTGTAGAACACGAGGGCGGCATCTTTTTGTCCGAAGCCTTTGATAGCAAAATATACGAACAATGGAAAGCCCAACTGGGGAATGATATGCCCTCAATTGAGCGGGTGATGAACCATCAGCACATTGATGACATTCTACAAGGAGCTGATAAAGTAGGCGCTGAGAATTTACTTTATCTGGGGCAAGCGATCGCTCAGATGTGGGAAAGCCGTCTGAAATTACTTTATCCTTATCAGCGTTTTCAAGTCGTGTGTAATCAGGATGAATACACTGTTGTAGTAACGTTCTATCAAGTTTAAAACAAACAACCTCAACTTTAAACAAGTGAGCGATCGCTATCAACTCCCGGCATCGCTCGCTAAGCTCTTGGACGCTATGACGGGCGAAACATTTAAGGGTGTAGAGTCAGATTCAATCTCATCTATCTCGTTCCATTTGCCGTCGCGTAAGCTATCTGCGGTACTTTTAATGAAACTCGCTAAAGGTACGGCAATTAATAGCCCCAATAGCCCTCCCAGCTTCGCTCCTATCAACAGCGAAAGCAAAATCCAAACAGGATTTAAGCCAGTAAAACCACCTAAAATGCGAGGTGCGATGAAATTAGCATTGATTTGATCGATAGCGGCGGCTACAGCTAACACTTCCACCCCTAGCCAAAAATTTTGTAATGCCACCAGCAGACTAACAATGCTGATACC
>JBFLZA010001394.1:0-1254 GCA_040756535.1 Cyanobacteriota bacterium | reverse complement strand
TATTTAAGCTGGGCTCTCCGAAAAATTGATCACCGCCTTGATCGGCCAGTGCCAATAAATTCCGTTGAATTGCGCCAAGGCTGGCAGGAGATAGGTTGCCATATTCGGCTTTAAACTCTGCGGCATGTTCACTGACATAACCAATCATGGCTTTTAAGTCTTTAAAGTCGATCAGTAACATGCCTTGATCATCTGCAATACGAAATACCGCAGAAAGTCCCCCTTCTTGGGTGTCATTTAAATTCAGCATACGTGCTAGCAACAGCGGGCCAATTTCGGTAATCGTGGTACGAATAGGATGACCTTGTTCAGCAAATAAATCCCAAAACACCACGGGGGATGCAGCAAAGGGAATGCTGTCGATGCCTAAACTTTTAATGCGTTCATCAAATTTGGGGTTGGATGCACCTGCCTGCGCTAAGCTGGAAACATCGCCTTTGGCATCGGCTAAAAATACGGGCACCCCGAGTCTGGAAAAACTTTCAGCCAACACCTTCAGGGTTACGGTTTTACCTGTCCCTGTTGCCCCTGCAATTAAGCCATGACGGTTGGCAAACTTCGAGTGTAGAACAACATCTTGTTGGGTATTCGTGGTTTTCTTGGCAATGATGATCGGGGTGCTCATACTTCTTCCTATTCAATTTTTTTGTGATGGTTATTCAGTCGTTTTAGTGCGTTTTCTATATATTGAATTAAATAGGCAGGATGTTCTAGTCCTATACAAAAGCGAACCAATAAACCTTGTTGTAAATGTGTATGCTCAAGTGCACGCATGTCTTTGAGGTCATACAGCATCACCAAACTCACAGGACCGCCCCAACTAAAGCCGAGTTTGAAGAGCGACAGGGCATCACAAAACTGACGAATATCTTGCAGATCAAATTCGGGCTTGAAAATGACACTGACCAAACCTGCACTGTGTTGATCGACACAAATGTCTTTCCAATATGAATGACCTGCAGCACTCGAGTCAGCAGGGTGTAAGACCTGCACAAATTCGGGTTGTTGTTTTAGCCATGCTAGGAGTTGCAGCGCACTTTCAGACTGTGCGGCATAACGAATGCGCATTGATGCTAGACTGCGTTGGACTTGAGCAACGTCATCCCCAGAAACGCTAATGCCTTGAATGGCATGCGTACGAAAGAGTTGATGATGTAAAGCTCGTTCGCGTGTCACGACTGAGCCCATTAAAATGTCTCCGCCGCCACTTGGGTACTTGGTCAAAGCATGTACTGTCACATCTACACTTAAGTG
>JBFLZA010001393.1:0-1256 GCA_040756535.1 Cyanobacteriota bacterium | reverse complement strand
AGTTATTGCCGGCTGTGCTTGGATCAGTAAGTCTAGGCAGATTGTCGTGTCCAGATGTCCCAATAATTGTAGCCATGTTGATTACCCCTGATTAGTGTCGTTAAGTTAACTGAGAAGGAGCCACTCCATCGCTCTTTATTTCAATTGAAACTATGGGCTAGGACTGACTGCTGATTTTTAGTGAGTCTTAATTAGCACCCCATTGGGGCAAAAATTTTGCTCAAGGCGTACCACGTCCGAGAACCAACAATGCCATCAGCGACTAAACCGGCATCTTTCTGGAAACTGCGAACAGCAGCATCAGTTATTGAGCTAAAGTCACCGTCAATCCGGCCTCTGTAGTGGCCAGTGATTTGAAGGTTTTCCTGAAGTGTAATGACTGCTTGACCTTTGCTTCCCCGTTGCAAAACCGGCATATTAAGGGGAGAGCCGGTGTAAAGTGCTTGCCAGGTTAAATTCCCCACAATGCCATCGGGTTTGAGGAAGACGCGGCGCTGAAATGCTTTGACAATTTCTAAGGTTGTCTGCCCAAAGATCCCGTCAATCGTCGGGTAGTAACCCCAGTGGATGAGGAGCTTTTGCAGTTCTTTAACGGCTTCGCCTTTTGATCCAAGTACAAGTAAAGGCTTGTTGAGTTGAGCTGTGGCTTGGGCAGAAGAAAGTTGCTTATCAGTGAGTTGCACGGTTGTTTGAGTGATTTGAATCTCTACACTTCCTAGATTAGAAAGCAACACCCCTGATCACCATCGCCCAAGAAGTTCATCCCTTTGGAGGGTTTGACAATCCTTCTATGAGTTCACCCGTAAGGATGAGGACGTTTGATAAAATGCAATAGTATTGGACTAAATCGAAATACCAACTTCCGTTCTAAGTTTGTCCAGTTTGCACCCTAAAAAACTTCTCAGTATAGAGCCTAAACCCACCTAGGCTTTAAATCCATCACCACAACCATCGAAATCCCCATATTTGCATAGTCTTCCCATTTGACGCTCTATTTCTACAAGTTTTTGCAAGCTGTGTTAGGGGAGTTAAGGCTACATTGGAACCCTTAAGGGGTTCAAAATAAGACGCTCCCCTTTCTCACCCCTTGTTTTGTATAGACAAAGTGGAGTCATACCAAATCCTTTTTGGTATAACTCCTTTCACCTAAGCCAAAACCTTTGCTCCAAGAGGATTTGGTCAATCTGTAGGGTGTCTGTCATAACCGGATTTGGTATAAAACCGTGACACCGGCATCTTGAGCCAAACAAAACAAA
>JBFLZA010001392.1:0-1256 GCA_040756535.1 Cyanobacteriota bacterium | reverse complement strand
CGGATCTGAATGTGTATCCTGACCATTCCGAATTTGTGTAAAACCCCGACAAGGGCTTCCTCCTACAACTAGATCGACTCCACCATTCAATCTAATTTTTTCAATCAAATCTCTAAGATTTGCGGACTTAGAAAGGTCAAGATTTAGTACATAAGTATCGGGTAAATTACGTCGATAAAGAGCCAAAGCAGGCTCGTGATTATCTATCGCCCATAAAGGTTCAATCAAGCCTGTTTCCTTCAATCCCCAAGATAAACCGCCCATTCCGCAGAATAAGTCTAAGGCTCTCAAACCCATCAAAGTGTCTCCAAATGAATTGGCTCAGCGCGATCGATGAGTTTTTGAAGCATGGGGACAAGCTGCTGAGCTACAAAAATTCCTTCGACTAACAAGCCAAATTCTATATCACTCTCTAGACTATTTTTTGTCCAATTTGCTGAACCAATATAAGCAGATTGATTATCTTGAACAATCATCTTTGAATGAAAAGTTTGACGGCTTGTAATACTATCATAATCTAGATTATATGCTTTGAGTAAGTGAAGGTTTTGCTCGGAAACTAGACTCCGAACTCTTCGTAAAGTTGGCAAAACAAACTCTCGACTACCAGGAATAGCCCTTCGCAGTACAAGTCGAACGCTTACGTTGCCCTGTTGCAATTGCCAAGCTAATAGCTCTATTAGGTTATTAACCTGTTGATTGTCAAGACTAAAAAAGGGATTAATTATCCACAAAGTTTGACTTGCTGAACGAATTAAGTCTCGAAATACATCGATAGTCTGGCGAGCTTGAGCAATATTTAACCATACAGGATTAGTTAGAACCAATTGAATTTTTGGGGTAAGTTCTTCCGAATCGGCATAAGCCCATATAGCACCTTGTACATGGCTCAAGAAGGTTTGAAACCGGGTTGAGTCTGTAATGCGTCCTTTGCGATCGCACAGTCCTGCCTGTGAGAGCCACTCTAATAACGCCTTTGTCCGAGTTGAATCATACGGTTCACTGATGTTCCCCGTAGCTGCCATACCTATCAGAGGATCTAAATCGAATGAAGAGTGGCACAGCATTTTTGCCACTCTTGTCACTAAAGCCGTGTAATCGGTCGCCAAGGTTCTCAATTCTGGAAGGATAGATTAGGAGTGATTGCCTCACTCATGCTAGTGTTCCCACTAACTACTTATAAAGTGCATCCAACTCCAAGAGAAAGGCACAAACATCTTAACTGCTTCACGCTCGCCGTTCTTGTGTGTTCTTTT
>JBFLZA010001391.1:0-1257 GCA_040756535.1 Cyanobacteriota bacterium | reverse complement strand
AATCTCAGTTCTGACTCTGACGGTTTTACAATTCACGTCATTTGGAACACAATTCCAAGCAGGAAAAGGCTTCTGTACCTCTGTTCGATACAGCAAATTCTCCATACATTGCTGAATCGCTTGCGGCGATCCCCCACCGACCGGGTTAGGAAAAGTTGTACCTCCGCCTCCCGGAATGATGATCAGTGGCGTGTTCTGATTGGGATTACTGACAGAACCGGCTGGATTGCCACCCACCGCATTACGGCACTGGTTGACCGCTTCTTCTTCACTCAATACCGAAACTCTGATCGAACTAGCCCAACAGATATTTTTGGGATTAAAGAAGTTTCGATAATCAGCCCAGCATTGACTTCCGGTGATATTGTTAGCAGAGAATGCATTGATTGGGTAAGTGTATTCTGTCCGACCATCCTTTCGCTGTCGAGGTGTACCCTCGTAAGTGCGAAATCGCTTATTCTCTACACATCTCTCGAGCGCCAAGCCACCACTGGAACATAGATCAGCCGCTTTATCAGGCGAAACGCCTTGGCGGATAAACTCACTCAAACATGCTCGAATCGAACTCTGCGCGATCGCGCCTCGGTTAATTAGCAGTGGTGAAACTAGCACCGTGGCGATCGCGCCTGCCATCGCCAATACTGGATGATTTAGATTCATGGCTCTATTTCAAATAATGGAAAGTTGTCTTAGGGTGCGTTCTGAAATGAATCCAGTAACGTTGGGGTTTGTCAGGCGATAGCCCTTTTCACCTCAACGAACACCGCTCCATTGCCGTCTCTGAATCGGTTTTCCTGGGTGATTGCTACACTCTAACCACCCAAACCCATCGGTGAGAGTCGGTAAAAGTCAGCAGAAGATGTAAAGAAGTCCTAAAAAAGTCAGAAAAAAGTCAGAACTATGAAAAAATTCATTCTATTGGGTGAGGCGAGATAGCTGGAGGTAGAACTCAGGAGTCTCTTTTCAGGTTGAACTGCACTTGTCTTTGCCAAATCTCCTGGGAAAAGTGCAGCAGGTGTAGAAGGCTCTCAGCCCTACCCCTACAGGCAGTTCATGGCTTCTAAACAAAGCACAGCCATCTCCCGTGATGACTTCCCCGATCGCCAATGCTCAAAAGCCACGTTCAACAATAGACCTCTTGCAAAAGTCGTCGCTGGGGTAAGATGAAGTCTGAAATTATGCGATCGCTAGCTGTAGTTCATAACTTTTCCTTATCCCTTCCTTGACTGAGCCGAAGTTCGTAATTGTACAGTCCAG
>JBFLZA010001390.1:0-1258 GCA_040756535.1 Cyanobacteriota bacterium | reverse complement strand
CGTCTCGATCCGCTTCTTCGTCAATTAATAGCTCTAACATTTCGCTGTCAGGCTGAATGATGATTTCAAGTACGTCGTTGGCCTGGGTCATGCCTAATTCCTCATACTCCTTCAGTTAAAGACCAGAAGATGGTGTGGTTAATCTACAAACAAGTTAGTCAGTGGTGTACTTTGCCAGCATTCAAAGGTTGCTCACTGACTAAGTGAGAGAAAGGGAGAATACATTCCTCGCAACGCCAGCGCGAACTTAAAAGCGTTGGGGTAGGTGTTAATGCTGGAGATGTTCAAGACCTTTCCGATTGTAGCCTTTCTTACAAAAATTGCACGTTTTTTGATTATTTAATCCTGCAAATATGAAATTAATGTCTGGCGAGCTTTTCCAAATGGATAATGCAATTGGAATTGATGCACCCATCATGCAGCCCATCTCCTTAAACTAATTTTTACAGGATTTGCTCTCACTTACTCGCTTTCTTGAGAAAGCAAGCCAGTTTTTCGCTGCCTTTCTATCAATTGCCCGCTTTTTCAGCGTCAAAGGATTGAGGACAATAGCACTAAGCAGTAATGAACGTGCAAACCAAAACTACGAGAAATTGTCCTTCTATCTTACGTTAACCTCAACTACAACTCCATACTATTAAGCTTTATAGGTCAGCGGTTGAGACAAATGGCTGAATTCTATTCAGTCATTCTAATCAACTGGGACTAAATGTGGCATCTAAAACATCAATATATATTGCAAAATCCGCATTGACCACTCAATTTTGCTTGTTGCCACAAAAAATCAATGGTGACAAACTGGTATCCTTGCTGCAATAGTTGGGGAATTAGCTGGCTAGTGGTTTGGGCTACGTCTTGTCCACCGTAGTAGCCATCGTGCAGAACAATCACTGAACCATTGCAAACTTGCCGCAGCACCCGCTCTACGACCAGGGAAATCCCTGGACGCACCCAGTCTTCCGGGACGACGCTCCACATAACGGGTCGATAGTTCCACTGGTGCAATAAATCTAAGGTTTGGGGTGTAAACAAACCGTTGGGGGGTCGGATATCTCGGATGTAGCGTGGATCTAGTTGACAAGCTTTTTGGATTGCCTGTTGGGTTTGTTCTATACTTTGCTTGAGTTCTGTTGGGCTGAGTTTAGGAAAGGCTCGATGATCGTATCCGTGTAATCCAATCCAGTGACCCCGGTCGTAGACTTCTTTAGCAACTGTTGGGGAACGGTTGACACAGGCACCGAGCCAGAAAAAACTAGCA
>JBFLZA010001389.1:0-1258 GCA_040756535.1 Cyanobacteriota bacterium | reverse complement strand
GACAAGCCAATTACTTCTAAGCCTCTTGAAGTGCGTATGGGTAAAGGTAAAGGTTCTGTGGAATACTGGGTTTGTCAAATCAAACCAGGTAAAGTCTTGTACGAAATTGATGGTGTTAACGAAGAATTGGCTCGCGAAGCATTTACGCTTGCAGCTGCTAAACTTCCGTTTAAAACCACTATCGTGACTCGGACGGTAATGTAATGAAAACTAAAGATCTACGTGAAAAGTCGGTAGAAGAGTTGACAGCTTTGCTTGATGAGCAACAGCTTAACCAATTCCGTCTTCGTATGGCAAAAGCAACTGGTCAATTGGGTAAATCGCACGAAGTTGCACTTACTCGTAAGACAATTGCTCGTATTAAGACACTCCTTACCGAAAAACAGGGGAACGGACAATGAGTGAACAAACAGTTCGCACGTTAACCGGCAAAGTAGTAAGTGACAAAATGGACAAGTCTATTGTTGTACTTATCGAACGCCGCGTTCAACACCCGTTGTATGGCAAATCAATCCGCCGTTCAACTAAATTACATGCTCACGATGAGAACAACACAGCTAAAACTGGCGACGTTGTGACTATCAAAGAAAGCCGCCCAATTTCTAAAACTAAGTCTTGGACTCTAGTTGAAGTTGTTGAAGCTGCTGCTGAGTAATTAGACGTATCTGTTGCATCATCGGTTAATTTCGAGTACTCTTTGAGCCTTTCGAAATTGTGACCGGTGATGCTCGGTTTTGGAGTAGGGCAATGATTCAAACCGAAAGTATGCTAGACGTAGCAGACAATAGTGGTGCTCGCCGCGTACAATGTATTAAAGTACTTGGTGGTTCACACCGTCGTTATGCTTCTGTTGGCGACATTATTAAAGTTACTGTAAAAGAAGCTATTCCACGCGCACGTGTTAAAAAAGGTGACGTGATGAATGCTGTTGTAGTTCGTACAAAATTCGGTATCCGTCGTCCAGACGGTTCAGTGATTCGTTTCGACGATAACGCTGCTGTTATTTTGAACAACAACAAAGCGCCGATTGCAACTCGTATTTTCGGACCAGTGACTCGTGAACTTCGTACTGAACAGTTCATGAAAATTATTTCACTGGCTCCTGAAGTTCTATAAGAGGCAATCATGGCTAAGATTAAAAAAGGCGATCAAGTTATTGTGATCGCAGGTAAAGAAAAAGGCAAACAGGGTACTGTTCTGTCTGTTTCAAATGACCGTGTTATGGTTGAAGGCCTTAACTTGGTTAAGAAGCATCAAA
>JBFLZA010001388.1:0-1260 GCA_040756535.1 Cyanobacteriota bacterium | reverse complement strand
AGTTCGCTTTTGAGTTATCCTCCCTTAGATGAATCCAAAGTTGACAGAACTGAACTAATCACCAAGTGCAAGCGCGAAGTAGACTCACATATTGCGAGAATATCAGGGAGAAGCAAATCTTCTTTGCAGCCAGTTACGGTTTCGGTAGACGGAAATGCAGATACAATAAAGCAGACATGGCGAAGAATCCTAGAAGCAGATACACTCAATGAACAATCCATTCGCTCAGTGGGACGTGTCTCTGACTGGATCAAAATGATTCAGAATGTCGAGGATCTCTTGGCTAATATCTCGGAGGAATCAAGAGACTTCAATACTTACAATACTGCCGTGGATAACCTTGTAGGGAGAATATGGTCTTCTGACCAAGCTCTACTGGATACTACCGGCTCAGTAACAGCTCCTATTCTGTATTTTTTGACTCGCCTAAAGATGGGCGAAGAACGGTTCCGCAAATTAGCGCCAAAAGAAGCGAGTCCTTTTACTCCGCTGCTAAAGTTTGAGAAGGATGGGGTTTTTCCAATCGGTTTGCAGGAGAACGGCAGTTTTCTATTTGCTACAGTGGAGAGGCTAACAGAACAAGAACTTGTAAAGCACCTCTCTACACCGCCAATCTTAATTGGCTTAGATAAGCTCGATTCATTTGGCGCTTGGCTGAACCAGGATAGCGGAGAACTTGTTGGAAAATTCCCGAAGCAAAGGATTGATACTCGGGTAAGAAATCTAAATTTGCAAATCTTAGCTGGGAAAATTGCATTAGCTAGAAATCTTGGTATTTGGATCCCGGTAATGTCACTGGGTGAGGTTTTCCATGAACTAGAGAGAAGGACTTTCAATGTGGGTGGATTTGTCTCGTTGTTGGAAGTTACAAGCGCTGCATTGAAGCAGAAGCGAATACTCGCTAATCCTCTAGTTAGCCAAACACAAATACAACTCCCATCGTTGGATGTTATTAGTGTTGAATTCGACCACTCCGAGTCGATTTGGTATCAAGACAATCCATTTCATGCGACACACGAAATTAGCGGAGAACATACAGACAAATGCATTGACCCTATATTAGATCTCCAGTTGATAAATTACTCAAATGTTCCATGCATAGTAAACGAAGTTTTTTTTCGCCATTATGTAACATGGAGTGAAGTAAAAGCCCCGCGAATATACGGATTGCTTGAGTCTGCTCATACCTATGATATTGAAGTTAGTTTTGATAAACCGATAAGCGTTTATCCACTGAAACCGCCACTATTTATTGCCCCA
>JBFLZA010001387.1:0-1262 GCA_040756535.1 Cyanobacteriota bacterium | reverse complement strand
CCGCACCCCGAAATTCAGCATCTCCTAAACTTGCTTCAAGAGGCACATTCCAGAACCACTCGCACAAGCCATCCGCACTCGCTTCCAACTCGGGCAAGTTCACGGTGATCCACTTACCCTCACCAGAGTCCTGGTAAACAATGGCTCCCATACATTGGTTGCTAGAAACCGTTTTCAGCACGAAGGAAACGTTTTCTCCTCTGACCACTTTCTCTGGTATTCTTATCGCCTCTACTTTGACATCGCTTTTCCTTGCTGGAATGCGGCGAATAGGGACGCTAAAGATACAAAACGATTGCGTCATGACAATCATTATAAGCCAGGCAACGATTTTTGTTTTCATGATCACACCTCCAAGGTACTAGGGCAGAGGCCCATACATAGGTATGTCTTCATCAACCCAGGACCATGCTTTAGTGAAATCCTTCTTGACATACCACGTATAACCCATGGAAAAGGAGATGCCCGCAACACCGTTAAGCCCTCCAAATAAACCAATACCACCCACCCTCCAAAATGATATTCCGCCTCCAGCAGTAATGATCGATGCTGTTGCACCTATAGACCACCCTTCAATTACTTGTCTCAATTCCACTTCACCTAACTGTTCCGAGAATCTTCTTGACAATGGCACATTTGCTGTTAAGGTAGCATAACCTTCCCATGCTTCTGCAAGCCCAACAGAAAGGCCACCGCTACCACTCACTGAATAGTATTGATTACCATATCTATCCTGAACGAATAAAAGGGATACTCCTCCAAGCGCTCTGGGAGCCGCACCTATGACAAATAGATCGGGCATTTGAGTAGAATTGTAGAAATCGCTGTAAAATTTTCCACTGTTGAGTTCATACCAATGATATTGTAATGTTGCTGGCCTCCACCATTTGTATGACAGACTCGTCTTGGCTTCGGACTTAGAATTGAGTTCGCTTAGAAAGTCATTCAAGGTCAAAGGTCCCGTTGATGGGTTGAAAAAGAGCAAGTTGCCACACCAAGAGTGAACAATCCACGGCCCCGCAGGATCGGGGGCCAATGGGTAAGGAATGCCAGAGTAGCCAAAATCTGCCCATCGCAAAGTGATTCTACCAAACTCTTGTGCATCCTTCAGCAGGTAGTATAGACCCCATCGGGCTGCACCGTACCGCTCAACCCCAAAAGCTTCTTTCACTGATTTTCCAGCCAAACTTCCTTCAATTACTTTGTCATCGAAAAAACCCAAGCGATCAACCAGGTTAATGGGATTACCTCGAACATAAAGC
>JBFLZA010001386.1:0-1264 GCA_040756535.1 Cyanobacteriota bacterium | reverse complement strand
GAGGTGCTGGAGCACAAGGGTAGGAAAATTAGCATCAATGTTTCTGTCAATGGCAAAAACATTATATTAGACTTCCCGGAACCCATCGCTCCTGGCAGTAGGATTGATATTAATTTCAACAAAGTCAAACAACCCATTCTCGATTCTACTTCTGTGTACCGACTTTCAGCTAAAGTCGTTGGTAGTGACACAGAGATTCCCATAGGTGTAGCTGAGTTTCGCACAGATTAATTAATCTAAAGATTGGAATTAATTCTTAGGGAAGTATGCAAGATAAAGACGATGTAAAATTAGGTTTTTTCTAAAATTTGTTAGAATTACTAATCATTGAATGCAAGGAGTAAAGCACATGAATTTTTTCAAATCAGGCTTGATTGTTCTAGGAAGTGTGGGTCTGCTTTTCTTGGGAGCTTGTGGGGACAACAACCAAGCCGCCAACTCAGATGCCGATTCTACGGGTGCCAAGCCCGCTGAGTCCAAATCGTCCGATGGAGCAGCAAAAAGAGAGCCATCTAACCATGCCGAAGCGTCTCACAAAGGCGCTCAAGTTGTCGAGTCAGCTCCCTATCACTTAGAGTTTGTCTCTGAGAAGGAAGATAACGGAACTCGTTTAGATTTCCATCTTATAAAAGAGGACAATCAAGAAGAAATTTCTAACGCCAAAGTAACGGCTCAAATTCAGCTACCTGATGGAACTCAAAAGACACTTCCCATGATCTATGAAGCTCAAGAAAAACACTACACGGCTTTGCTTCCTGAAAAGGCAGCGGGTCAGTATCAGGTGAAAATTACTTCGGATATAGACGGAAAAAAAGTAGACGGTCGCTTTAGTTTTAATCAGTAAATTTTCCCTGTTAGGTAGGGCAAGAGAAACAAGCTTCAAGGGTAGTGATCATGTCTCACAATCACAGTCATGGAGAACACGGACACGACCACAGAGGTGGTAATTACAACCGTGCTTTTGCAATCAGCATCGCACTCAACATAGGGTTTGTCATCATTGAGGCAGTTTATGGCATTCTTGCCAATTCCCTTGCCCTACTTGCCGATGCCGGTCACAATTTGAGTGATGTTTTAGGTCTGCTACTGGCTTGGGGCGCAACCATTCTTGTTCGCCGGCGACCGACAGCACGCCGTACCTATGGGCTGCGTCGTTCTTCTATTTTGGCGGCTCTGTTGAACGCTATTCTCCTGCTGGTAGCTTCAGGGGCGATCACTTGGGAAGCTATTCAGCGCTTTTCAGAACCTAGCTCAGTATCAGGCG
>JBFLZA010001385.1:0-1265 GCA_040756535.1 Cyanobacteriota bacterium | reverse complement strand
GATCTAGTGCTGGAACGACCCACTTATGACGGTGAACCAGTGCCCATGCCGAGGCAACGATTCACGCCAGAGGAAAAGCTAGAGCTGCTGGATTATCACCCAATGTTTACGGGCAGATGTCCCCGCTGCGAGATGCCCTTTGAGGTGAAGAAGCCGCCCTTGGTACATTGGGATTGCTCCTGGTGCGGTTGGGTGGATGATAGCGTGTGAGCGATCGCTCAAGCCAAGCGTTGCAAAACCACTCAATTGTTTGGTTTGATTCGTGGAAAGAGGGGAACCAACTATTTTTTACAAGTGGATGGGTGTCGCCCACAGCAAAGATTACAGCGGTTCTAGAGTAGTAGAGTAGATTCAAACTTGGAACTGGTTTTGCAATCCTACTGCAAGTAGCTAGCAGATTTCAGCACCCTACAGTGGATGAGCCATGCGAACGCTAGTGTTATCCCTATTACTAACTAAGTAACTTAAGTAATTCGTCCTTCTTCTTCTTGCTGTAGCCAGGTATCCCGCGCTGCTTAGCCATACCTCTTAACTCTCCAGCCGTTAAGGTGTTCAAGGTAGTAGAGTCTTTGATAACTTCAGGCATGGGTTGAGGGGTTAAGTAAAAAACTTCCTTCAAAGCATTTAGTTTTTTACCTGTAGTAATACCACACTTAAGTTTTGTAATCGGCTCCAGTGTCTTCCAGTATTGGCGAGGAGCTTCATCGATACGATCGGTAGCAATCAGAAGCTTAACGCTCTTGAGATCGGTACCGGGTTTTTCGATTAGATACTGAAGCGCTGCCTTAATATCATCTCGTGTAGCTGTAGTGAGGTTAATTTTTGGAGTTAGTTCGCCTGCTAAAACTTTAGTCAGTTCTACAGATTCGTCGCTAGGATCGGCAATAATGCACCAGACCTTCTCTAATCCAGCTTCTTCAGCAACAGCATAAATAAATGAGTTACCAATGACTTCATATTGGTCTTCGCCAGTTTCTTTAACAATTACAGGAACCCAATTACGACCACCCGGCTTAGTGAGTTTTTTGGCAGTAGCGGTAATCAAAAACTCAGGGGCATCTGTTCCTTCCCCAGCTTGGATCTGATCCATATACAGATGCATCAAGTTGCCAATATCGGTTAAGTTACTCACTGTAGAAAATACTCCTTTGCTAATTCTAAATAGTAATTACGAGCTGTTTTATCTTTGTAGGCAGCAGGTACACGAGAAAAAGCTGCATTAGCTATATGAGCATAGCTCGGTAGTTCAAAGATATGTCGATCTT
>JBFLZA010001384.1:0-1265 GCA_040756535.1 Cyanobacteriota bacterium | reverse complement strand
TTCGATGCAACAAGACCCAAAAGTAACCGAACCACTGCCGACAAATTCTGAACAAACTCAAGCTGGAATCGTTAATTCAGCAATAAAACAATTGAGAGCTTTATCAAGATAGCTCATCGTTAAGCGTGAGGCCATGCTTTGAGGTTTGTACTAATAAATTATACCTGAATTAAGCTACAATTATGGTGTATCTGACACACAAGAATGAACCCATGATCCTCGTTTTAGAGCGTGAGACACCTCCTCTTTGGGAAGACGAAACTGGAGCAATTCGAGTTGGAAATTCAAGGGTTTTGCTA
This sequence comes from Cyanobacteriota bacterium, assembly GCA_040756535.1. Taxonomy (GTDB): domain Bacteria; phylum Cyanobacteriota; class Cyanobacteriia; order Cyanobacteriales; family Coleofasciculaceae; genus JBFLZA01. The sequence continues at coordinate 966 of JBFLZA010001384.1, read as the reverse complement.
GAGATTGTAATCCGAGCATTTCAAGATGGCGCATCCCCTGAGTCTATTGTTCATCGGTATTCAACTTTATCATTGTCTGATGTCTACAACACAATCGGTTACTATCTTCGGCATCAAAATGCTGTAGAAATGTACTTAAATCAAAGAGAGCAGTTAGCTGAGTCTGTACAGCAACGTTTATCTAATATTCAACCTGATTTGAGTCTGATTCGTTCTCGCTTGTTATCGCAACAGCAGTCTTAGCAGTGGTATGTTGAGATTGCTAAGTGATGAAAACTTTAATGGTGACATTGTTCGAGGACTGTTTCTGTGTCAACCTGACCTTGATCTACTTAGGGTTCAGGATGTCGGTTTGCGGAAAGTAGACGATCAAGCGATTTTAGATTGGGCGGCAAACAATGAGCGCATTCTTCTAACCCATGATCGTGCAACTATGCCAGACTTTGCTTATGAACGTTTGGCTAGAGGAGAACAGATGGCGGGGTTATTTGTAGTAAATGACCGAATGCCGGTTCGACAAGTGATCGATGAGTTGTTACTACTAATAGATTGTAGTGAGCAACCCGAATGGAAGGGAGTTGTATTGTACTTACCTTTGTGAAAGCTAAATTCTAAGACGGTTGCGCCGGCATCACAATTCAAATGCAGCCGGCAGATAAAAGATCCGGGTGTAACTGCAAGCGTGATCAACCGGCACTCAACTCTGCGGTTAGATTGGTCTGCTTGGAAATTGATTTTGACACGCCGGCACAAAACCGGCTCGCTATTCCTTTAGACCAAGCTATTCTATATAACGGTAAAATCTGAGATGCTTAACGCAATCGTGAGCAAATCTCTGAGCCAAAATCGCTTATCCTAATTTATGGATTACAAAACAGCCCGTAACTTTATCCTCTCACAGGGAACCGCACTGACCACTCAGAAAAATCCCGATGCCTTCCTGATGCTGCTCAAGGAAGGTAAGCC
>JBFLZA010001383.1:0-1266 GCA_040756535.1 Cyanobacteriota bacterium | reverse complement strand
GACTACACAAACAGCAGCTTTAGCACCATCGATTCCTAAATCAAAAAATATTGAGCAGCGCAAAATACAAACAGGGTCACATCCCTCTATGCAGCCTTATACATTCGAGAAAATCATATGAGCTTTGCACAACTTCAAGTGAATCAGAAACAGTGGCGCTTGGCAGGACAGCGTTTAATTGAAATGGCGATTGCTGAATTTTTATATGAAGAAATTATTCAAGTGACCGATTTAAAGGACAATCGTTACCAGCTGACGTTGGATGATCAAACCTATACTTTTAAAGCACAAAACTATTTATTGGGACATTGGCAGATTGAGGAGGGTTCAGTACGTGAGTTGAGCGTGGTTGAAGACCTTCCTGCATGGAACTTACATACTTTTATTCGCGCGTTTTCAAATCAAACCGAAGTTAAGCCTTTTACCAAGGCATATCTCATTAAAGAAATGAACAATACATGGTTAGCTGAGGCGCATTTATTTGATGAACGTCGTTTAAGCAGTGAAGCAGCATTGACGGCATCGCATTATGAAATTGAAGGTATGCTCCGTGGTCATCCGTGGTTGATTATGAGCAAAGGCCGTATGGGTTTTGGTTATGACGACTACTTAAGTGCCGCTCCTGAACTTTCGCCAACGGTCAAAGTGCTGTGGCTCGCGGTGCATCGTGATTTGGCGGAGTTCCGTTCTACCGAGGAGTGGCAAGCGGGGACACTTTATCAATATGAGTTGGATGCAGAAGAGTTAGATAGCTTTGAACAACAGTTACATGAAAGAGGCTGCTCTTGTCGTGACTATTTCCTTATTCCAGTACATGCATGGCAGTGGCATCAATGGTTAGTGCCAACTTATGCCAATGAAATCGTGGATCAGCGCATTATTGAATTAGGCGTTGGCCAAGATGACCATGTACCTATGCAGTCGATTCGCACGCTTTGCAATATCAGTCAGCCTGAGCGTCATTATGTCAAATTACCTGTCAGTATCTTCAATACTGCGGTGTATCGTGGGTTACCGTCTAAACGAAACTTAGCAGCTCCAGCCGTCACAGCTTGGTTAAAGCAGATTCAATCTCAAGATTCAGACTTGAAACAGTCAGGCGTTGCATTCTTAGGTGAAGTGGCAACTTTGACTATTCATCAGCCTTGTTTTGATCAGATTGAAGGTGCGCCGTATCAGTTTAAAGAACTGTTTGGATGTTTGTGGCGTGAAAGTGTAGATCCAGTGATTGGAACTGGTGAACAGGCACTTTCTCTAGCGGCTTTA
>JBFLZA010001382.1:0-1268 GCA_040756535.1 Cyanobacteriota bacterium | reverse complement strand
GAACTGTATATCTTAATGTTGTCATCAGTGACTGGTGCAATGTTAATGGTGGCAAGCTCTCACTATGCATCGTTCTTCATTAGCCTTGAGTTGATGTCGATTCCTGTATATGGCTTATTGGCCTATACACACCAACGTTCTAAGTCTTTAGAAGCGGGGGTGAAGTACTTGGTGCTTTCAGCAACAGCTTCAGCAATGTTGTTGATGGGTATGGCTTATATTTACGCGTACACAGGATCAATGTCGTTCTATGACAATGTTCAAGCGTTAATGCAAAATATCCAACAGCCAATGGTACTTTTAGGTTTAGGCCTGATCGTTTTTGCTGTGGCATTCAAACTGTCTTTAGCGCCATTCCACAAATGGACACCAGACGTTTATGCAGGTGCACCAACACCGATCGCAACTTTCCTTGCTACAGCTGCAAAAGTAGCAACGATTGGTCTGTTTGTACGTTACATCCTTACTTCAGGTGCGATCCTTGTTGACTCAATCGTGACGATCTTAACCGTGATTGCGGTGTTATCGATCTTGGTGGGTAACTTCCTTGCAGTGAAACAAGTGAATTTGAAACGTATCTTGGCATACTCTTCAATTGCGCACTTTGGTTACTTGTTGATTGGTTTAATCAGCATGACTTATGCAAGCCTTGGTAACGTATCGGTCTATGTGATCACTTATGTGTTAACCACGATTGGTGCGTTCGGTGCGGTTGCATTGATGTCTAGCCCATACAACAACGTAGACGAAGCAGAAAGTCTAGCGGACTACCGTGGTTTATTCTGGCGTCGTCCAGTGTTGACAGCGGTGTTAACCGTGATGATGCTATCGCTTGCGGGTATTCCTTTGACAGCGGGCTTCATTGGTAAGTTCCTTGTGGTCATGGCTGCAGTAACGACTCAACATTGGTTCCTTGCTGCGATGATCATCGTTGGTTCTGGTATTGGTCTGTACTACTACCTCCGTGTGATGGTTGTTATGTACATGACACCACCAGATGCACCTCGTGTAGACGCTGTGGATCATTGGGGCCAAAAAGTGGGTGGTATTATGGTGCTTTTAGCTGCAGCAGCAGTGCTTGTGATTGGTATCTATCCAGATCCAATTATCAAGTTAGCACTTCAGTCAGAGATTCTATCTCCAATCCACTTTATGCTTTCTCAACAGCACTAATTTTTAAAAACGTTTCGTTTTAACAAAAAAGCCTCCATCAATTGGGGGCTTTTTTGTTTTTATCGCACGATAAAAAGCTTTATAATGTAAGGAAT
>JBFLZA010001381.1:0-1268 GCA_040756535.1 Cyanobacteriota bacterium | reverse complement strand
GTATGTTATGTTAATTAAGCAGTTAATTTGTAATCTTATTTTCGCAAATGAGAAGAAAGAGCGGGGTTAAACCAGAACAACCAATCTCCGGCTGACTTCACTCTAATGCGCACACATTAAGTGACTAACGCACACAAGATAGTTCCGGAATATTAACCGGATGTCCATCGCCTACGCGTTTCCGCCTCGGCTTAGGACCGACTAACCCTGAGCTGACGAACATTGCTCAAGGAAACCTTGGGCTTACGGCGTCCCGAATTCTCATCGGGATTATCGCTACTTATTCCGACATCCTCACTTCCCAACAGTCCAGTGCTCCTTACGGTACACCTTTATTCCAGTTGGGAACGCTCCTCTACCCCTCCGCCATGAAAAATGGCGGAAGCTACGACTTCGGTATGAGGTTTTAGCCCCGGGAATCTTAAGCGCAAAGTCGCTTGACTAGTGAGCTGTTACGCACTCTTTAAAGGATGGCTGCTTCTAAGCCAACCTCCTAGCTGTCACAGCAAATTCACGACCTTTACCACTTAACCTCAATTTAGGGACCTTAGTCAGTAGTCTGGGCTGTTCCCCTTTTGCAGTTCGGGCTTATCCTCGAACCACTGACTCCAGTAATATTCCTATAGGTATTTGGAGTTTGGTTAAATTCGGAAAGTGGGTTACACTCCCTACATTATCCAGTGCTCTACCCCCTATAATTAAATTACCAGGCTAGCCCTAAAGCTATTTCGAGGAGAACCAGCTATCACCAGGTTAGATTAGCCTTTCACCCCTATCCTCGGTTCATCCAGTGGTTTTGCAACACCAAATGGTTCGGTCCTTCTTCCGGTGTTAAGCGGAATTCAACCTGACCAAGGATAGATCACCTGGCTTCGGGTCTACTGACACAAACTGTTCGCCCTATTAAGACTTGGTTTCCCTACGGATGCATGTAAAGCTTTTAACTTTAACACTTATCCTGGCTTGTGCCAGTAACTCGCCGGATCATTCTTCAACAGGCACACCATTAGACATTCCAGAGGTCAGTTCTGTCAGATTTCTCTAACAAAGTGACTCATCTGGCATAGTCCTTTGGTTGCTTGTAAGCATACGGTTTCAGGTTCTATTTCACTCCCCGTCAGGGGTTCTTTTCATCTTTCCCTCGCGGTACTGGTACACTATCGGTTTGAGGTTTGTATTTAGCCTTGGAGAATGGTCTCCCCAGATTCCCACAGGATTTCACGTGTCCAGTGGTACTCAGGAATTCTGACCAGCAAGCCAGCCCATTT
>JBFLZA010001380.1:0-1268 GCA_040756535.1 Cyanobacteriota bacterium | reverse complement strand
AGTGTATCTAGACGCTTCCCCTACGGGAGAGTGCTAACCTTAGAAGCCTTTAAACTCCGCTTGAGGTAAAATTCTGAGATTATGGTGTTCCCCACCTGGTGGAGCTGACAGAGTGGCGTGATCGTTGCCATAACGTCAGATTAGTCGCTTTTGACCAGGTTACCGACAAAAAATTTGGCAGTAGATGGTATCATCAATTTCCTCACCTCAATTAGAGGTTATCCCAGAGGTTTGCCGTCCAAATTTGCTGGAAATTGGGGTGAGGTACATAACTGGTGATATCGCCAATTGTAATCAATCAGGCAACCCTATCCATAACCACTAACCTCACAGTTTGATGCTTCGTCCTGGCGACGCTGAGATTTTAAGTTTTCTCGAGCAAATCCAATTAGCTCGAAACCTGGCACTCGGCTTACGGTGCTATCGTCTGCGAACCATGTGCCTGAACCTGGCACGTTGGTTGAGATTGGATCAAGAGGAAATACGCCAATTGATTTTCTTGAGCTACTGCCACGGCTTAGGGAAAATAGGTATTCCTGACTCTATCCTGCTCAAACCCGGTTCGCTCAATGAGCAGGAGTGGGTAAAGATTCGAGAATACCCAGAAACCTCTGAGCTAATTTGCAACCAGCTTCCAGCACTGAGGGAGTTTGCGCCTTTGGTACGCACCCATCAAGAACGGTTGAATGGTATGGGCTACCCCGATGGGTTACATGGAGATGAAATTCCCTATATCGTTCAGGTTTTTCAGCTCGTTAATATCGCAGATGCGATTATCAGCAAGCGGCTACATCGCACCACTAACACTCCTCCGAGCGATCGCCCTTACTGGATGCAGGCTATTGACGAAATTACCAAAGAAATGGAGCAAGGGGCAAGAGACCCGGTGCTATGTGAGAAGTTTTTCCGTTTTCTTGAACTTTACTATCGAGGCGGCGGATAAATTATGAATGATAAATTATGAATTATGAATTGTTAACTCCCACTAACCTCAATGCGATCCACTTCCGACCAAGCCAACTTGGGAAGACTTCAAGCCAAGAATCAAGTGTGACTTTTTCAGTAATTACTCCATAACCCAGGGTAACTTTGGCTATAGACAACGGTTTTGCGTCCTTATAATACTGTTTCTGGATAATTTCCCCTGACTTATTGAGCAGTTACCTTTTTCATAATTCATCATTCATAATTCATCATTTATTTTTCTATTTCCAGCCTCCAATCGAATCAAGTCTCATATCCTGTAAGCTATAGACTCCAGCCGTATC
>JBFLZA010001379.1:0-1273 GCA_040756535.1 Cyanobacteriota bacterium | reverse complement strand
GTATCGGGTTGTTCTGATGGAACTATTGGTCTTTGGGATATCAATGTAGAAACCCCGCAACTGAATATCCTCAGTAAATTTAAAAGCTCAATTTTTGATCTCGCCTGGTCACCTGATGAACAAATGATCGCAGCTGCCTGCGAAGATGGCAAAATCCGAGTTTGGTCTTTCAGAAACAAAAAAGTCACGATTCTTGATGCACATAAAGCAGGAGTGAACAGCGTAGCATGGTCACCTGATGGAAAAACGCTAGCGTCAGCTTCAGCCGATCAAACGATTATTCTTTGGGATTCTCCTGTTAAGGGTAAACCTCGAATACTTCAAACTATCCAAGGACACCTTCATGCTGTCAACTCCATAGTTTGGTCGCACGATGGTAAGCTTTTGGCTTCTGCTGCTCACAAAACAGTCAAAATCTGGAATCCGCACGGCTCAAGCGAGAAACCACTTCAAATCCTTGAAACACAACCTGACACAAATGGATTCGTTAAGTCAATTACCTTTTCGCACGATCGCAAGTTTCTTGCCGCTAAGTGCCAAAGCAGTGATGTTCCTGCTAATAATGTTGTTCGTATTTGGGATTGTAACACCTGGCAACTCGTTGCCACTCTGCCTGAACCCACTACATCAAGAGCAGCTAACGGCATTGCTTTCCATCCAACAGAACTAATCCTGGCAACTCAGGGGGAAAACGATAGAGTAATTCGACTTTGGAATCTTGAGGCTCTATTTCAAGAACTATATAATCTTAAGTTTGAAATAGATATCTCTTCAGAGTTAATAGTCAATCAAATAGCTGAAAGGGTAATTAGAATAACTAATCAGGGAACGGCGACTTGGAAACAAGGATATGTCTTAAAAGCCACCTGTGAATTAGAACCAATAGATGAGGAAATCACATCTGATTTTAACGACGAATCTTCTTTTGGAGATTTTCCTTTAGGTCAGCAGTCTGTTAATTTTCCCGGTGGCTCATGGGAGCAAGAGCCAGAATATCCAGGGATATATTACGAAGTTAGTCCAACAAATTGGAGCTGGACAAGTCAGTTAGATCGAGATGTTCAGCCAGGGGGAAACTATGAGTTTCAGGTCAGTTTTAGAGAAAAACCAGAGGGAAGTGTACTTGTTCCTGGTTTATATGAGATGTACTGGACAGTTCAAGTTATTGATGAGAAGAGCTCACTTGGAAAGGCTACGAAAGCAATCAGATTAAAGCTAAATCCAGTATCTGGAACAGAACCAATCATACCTCCCTGGATTTTTGGAATGCACG
>JBFLZA010001378.1:0-1273 GCA_040756535.1 Cyanobacteriota bacterium | reverse complement strand
GAACGACCTCTTGGGGAGCGTATTTCGGCGGATTCATGGTGCCTGCACTACTGGGCAATATCTTTGGTGGAGTCACACTGGTTGCTGTGCTTAACTATGGACAAGTTGCCCCACAGACAAAATGAAACGCCGGATTGTTTAGCAGCGCCGTCGCCAGATTTTCATAATATTCACGCTTGTATTGTGGGTGATAGGGTAGGACTGAGCAAGGGTATGCGATCAGCTCTTTTCTGGGGCCGTAGGCAATTACATCCGGCGCACCAATCCTTATCATCACAGCATAAGCAGGAGATGAAACCGAGGTAACCATGAGCGAATCACAAACACAACTTCCAACGGATACCTGGGTTGTAGCTACTTGGGATGAATACATCCAGACAATTGAAAATCCCGCCTACCAAAAAGCCAAAGGGTATTACTACGATGGACGATTGAGAATTGAAATGCCACCTGTAGGTTCCGACCATGCAAGAGATCATACGATTATTATCTTTGCGGTTAACTTGTTTGCCAGCATCAAAGGCATTCCTCTCAATGGAAGAGACAATTGCACTTATCGAAAAGCAGGCTTTGATGAGGCTCAACCCGATGTATCCTATTACATTGGCGAAAAGGCTGATGTGATTCCTTGGGGAACTTCTATCATCAATTTAAACCAATATCCCCCACCCAATTTAGTCATCGAAGTTGCCAAAAGTTCACTGGCTGATGATAGAGGCGAAAAACGTTTACTCTATGAGGAACTTGGAGTAGATGAATATTGGATTATAGACGTGCAGAATGTCCGAGTCATGGCTTTTGCAATTGCCGATGGTGGCAGTTGGCGAATTACTCAATCTCAAGTATTGCCGGGATTAGCAATTTCTCTCTTGGAAGCAGCATTTGAGCGCACTCGTCACATGAATCAAACACAAGTTGGTGCGTGGTTGCTAGCGCAATTTCAGCAGTAGTATTTTAGGATGCGATCGCTTCTCCAATAATCATTTATCATCAGCTACTTTTAGAGTTACCCTACTACAAAGCTTAGAAGCTGAGAGATAGAGAATGTTGTTAGAACTGAGGCAATTGAGCGTTCCACCAGGGCAACGGGTATTGTTGCACGATGTTAGCTGGCAAGAATTGGAAGTCATTCTAGAGGAATTGGGGGAACATCGTGCTGCAAGAATTGCCTACGATAATGGAACGCTAGAGATTACGACGCCACTGCCAGAACACGAGGACAATAAGGAAATTATTGGGGACTTGGTGAAGGCGTTGCTGGAAGAACTCGACA
>JBFLZA010001377.1:0-1282 GCA_040756535.1 Cyanobacteriota bacterium | reverse complement strand
CATCCTGATTTCATCTGCCGTCGAAGTTAACCATAAATACTTAATGATTCGCGATATGACTTATGTGTGGCTGCTAAAGTTTGGGGTTGATGCTGATAATAAATTGGTTGATATTGTTGATGTCCCTAGCGGAAAAAGTGATTTAGTTTGCCCCTATTGTGGAGTTAAATTAGTCGCGAAGAAGGGTCAAGTCAAAGAACATCATTTCGCTCATACCGAGCAAACCTGCCGTTCCGTGACAGTTAAGCGAGAGTTCCCTACCCTTCCTCTGTATGACAACTTCAATATTGAGCTATCAGGTCAAGCACTGCAATTGCTCAAAACGCTTTGGGTTTCATGCGGTCAGAATGGCTGGAGCATCCCTTTCTCTGTTGACCTCAAGACATTAATCAAAGCAAAACTATTACAGAAGAATCCCTATCAAAATCCTCCCGGATACGAATTTACACAGCTAGGGATAATTCCAGTTGGAGCGTTGCCCTTAAAGGAGTTCAATCAAGTTCAGGAGCCGCTTCTCCTCAAGAAATTATTCAATATGGAACGTTTGGTAGAACTTGCTCAAGTTCTTGAATCACTGAATCAGAAAGAACGAGTAATTGATTTATGGCTTTACCGAACTCAGCTCAGAAGAATTCTGGAGCATCGCTTGTACTATTTAGAAGTAGAGGGTGATAGTGAAACCCTATATAAAATTGGTGTGACCAAGCGACCGCTTGAAGAACGAATGGTAGAAATTAGGCGGGATTTACGCTGCCACTACAAAACTATCGAACTTAAGGTACTGGGTACTTGGGAACACAGAGGCAACATTGAACTATATTTCAAGCATCGTTACCAGCCGTTTAACTATCGATTGGGCAGCTTAACTGAATATTACAAGTTTGGTACTGAGGCGAGTAAAGTATTGAACGATTTGGAACAGATGCATCTCAAATGTCTTAGCCAAGTAGAATTTGATATTTTGATGGAGGATGATAAGCTAGCACCTGCTAGGACTGAAAACCATTGCCTGTGAAAAGACCCCTTTTCAAAGATAATCACGCACCTCAATAACAATGCCTCAGCAACCCAAACCAGAACATTACATTACATTACACACCTAATGTCATGCGGCGCTTAATCCCTGCGAATTGTCAGGGTAAGACAAAAATTCTTACCCTTCGTGGTCAGCGATCGCTTTGGGTTCTCGAACTGCTGAAACCTTTATCAGGTAAGACACTCATCTACTTGGGTAAGTGACTCTATTTCAATCGCTGCTGGCGTATGCGATCGCGCTTATTCT
>JBFLZA010001376.1:0-1282 GCA_040756535.1 Cyanobacteriota bacterium | reverse complement strand
CGAAATCGAGTCTTTACAACAAGGTGCCTTCACCCATGCGCTACTAGAAGGATTAGGAGTTCAAGGTAAATGTGCTACTGTTGAGCGATTGAACCAGTATTTGCTCCATCGAGTACCTGAACTCAATCGTCAACACGGGAAAGGTCGGCAGACGCCTTACACCATAGCTGAACCTGTCACCAAGTCTCACCTGATTCTTTTACCGCGATTCGCAACTTTAGCTGATATCTCCACACTCAAAAATGATGCTTACCGGGCTGCTCAAATTGACGAGGATCTGGAACTGGCAGAGCAGTTGTGGATTCGGGTACTAGCAGCGGCTTCTGGTCAAGATATGGATGCCGTAAAAGCATTGCAGAAAATCGCCCAATTGCGGGTGGGAAGTTCAGAGGCAGCTTTGCCATCTAATCCAGCCAATCAAAATGTTGGTGACAAGTCACCCAATTTTAAGACCTTCGCTGAGCCTACTTGCATCCAGTTCAACATTAATCCAAATAGTTCAAGGGATGACCTTAGTTCTGTACAGGAATTAGATTACCTGGGTCAAGAGCAATTACTGGCAACTGAGCAAGGACGAGAGGTCAATGAAGAAAGTTTCTCTCAAACTCAGTCAGCAAATCCTCCGCAAATTTCACAAGCAATTAATTCCTCTGTTTCTCCCGCTCCCCATCAGGTGCTTGCAGGCTTTTTCAGTTTGGTTTTGATTGGAATTATTTGTGTCCCTATCGTTACCTCTTCTCACTGGGTACTGACAGGCTTCTTTTATTTGATTATAACTGGCATACTTGCCGCCATTGCTTTACCTAGCTTTCTCAATCAAGCCGCTAAAGCTAAGCAGTCGGAAGCCAAAACATATATTGGCTGCATTAATAGAGCGCAACAAGCTTTTTATCTAGAGAAGTCACAATTTGCCTCCAGGATTGAGGAACTTGCAATAGGTATTCGAGCAGAAACTCAGCATTATATGTATAAAATTTGTGTTTTAGATAAAACTAAAACTTTAGCAACAGCTACTGCCAAAGAAGATGGATTAAAAAGTTACGCAGGTGCCGTATTTGTAATAAAGGATGGTGAAGGAAACCATACCACAATCGCCGCACTTTGTGAAACTGCTCAAGCCTCCAGAACCCCTCCAAAAATGCCTCAATTGGTTGGTAGCAACATTGAATGTGCTCCTGATTCTTTAAATCCCAGTAAGCTCTAGACTCGATTTAGTAGATAGACAATTGCTTCTCAAGTACGATGGTTTTGCTGGGAAGGGTCGCCCTGAAGACATAGCCCG
>JBFLZA010001375.1:0-1286 GCA_040756535.1 Cyanobacteriota bacterium | reverse complement strand
ATGGCTTTTGCTGTAGATATGCCTAATATTAACCCAGTCGATGATATCGAGATTCAACCGGATTCTTGGAGAGACTATGTCATCTCGGTTGGTGAGCTGGAAAACAGATTGCAGCAACAGTCTTCACATAATGACTATGATTTTCTTACCAATATCCCAACCGAACTTCAAGACCTCATTGAAAACCGAACAACTCAGGAAATTCGTCAGTGGATTGATAGTTTCATGCCTTAAATTTCAATTGTTTACCCAACTGTTTTATTCCTGTTTCTGAATTCAACCGTTATCGGTAGGATTGTGACTATAAAGGCTGCCGTCTGGCATGATAGTCTCGTGGAAGATAACACGATCACATCTACCAAACGAAAACTTACAAGCCCCATTAAGATTGGCATAGCTGAGGTCAACCTCAACGAAGAGGAATTCCTCTAAAACAGTTTTACTAAAATTGGCGTGCCGGAGGTTGCACTTGCCAAAAGAGGTTTGACAAAAATGAGCACCGCGAAAGTCAGCTCCTTCTAAGTTCGTACCGCAGAAGGCAGTTTCACCAAGCTCAGCTTTCTTGAACTTGGCATAGCTCATGTCTATGGGAGGGATCATCAATTCTTCAAGCACCGCACCAGTGAGGTTGGCTTTTTTCAAAATGATATCGCGGGGGACTCCTTGAAACCTGAAATCAGCATCTAGGATTGAGACTCTAGTGAAATCTCGTTCTCCAGCTTGATAACGTCTGTTGAATTCCCCCATTGTGAGTTTCATCGTTTGGCTCCGATACTTCCTTTTCACTGATGATAACCCAACCTAATTAGGCTTTGAAGTTAGAAGCCGAGCCAAGTCTTCCTCACAACCGTTTTGTGGTGCCTGATTGGGGAACATTAGGTTTTACCGAACTTCAAGACCTCATTGAAAACCGAACAACTCAGGAAATTCGTCAGTGGATTGATAGTTTTATGCCTTAAATTCCAATTCTTTAATTGGCTGTGTTTGTTAGACAGAGTTCAAAATTCAGCCGTTATCGGTAGGATTGTGACTATAAAGGCTGCCGTCTGGCATGATAGTCTCGTGGAAGATAGCACGTTTGCACCTACCAAGTTCAAACTGTGCTGCTCCACTAAAGTTGGCATAGCTGAGGTCAACTTCAACGAAGCGGAGTTCCTCTAAAACAGTTTTACTAAAATTAGCGTGCCGGAGGTTGCACTTGGAAAAAGTGGTTTGGCAAAAATGAGCGCCACGAAAGTCAGCTCTTTCTAAGTTCGTACCGCTGAAGACAGTTTCGCCGAGCCGAG
>JBFLZA010001374.1:0-1286 GCA_040756535.1 Cyanobacteriota bacterium | reverse complement strand
AGTCGGATTACCCAGGCAATAGCCGGAGAACCAGAAGAGTTGGATGTTGACAAATTGCCAGTTGCCAATTTGGAGGAAAACCTTCAACCTTCCAACCCTCAACCTTCAACTCCACTCCCCAGTCCTTCCCTCGTGCTGCTGGATGAAGTCGGTGCGGGAACTGACCCGGCTGAAGGAAGTGCTTTAGCGATCGCATTACTGCAACACTTGGCAGATACGGCGGAGTTAACAGTTGCCACAACTCACTATGGCGAACTCAAAGCGTTGAAATATCAAGATGAACGGTTTGAGAATGCATCCGTTGAGTTTAATGATGTTACTCTCTCTCCAACCTATCGGCTATTGTGGGGCATTCCAGGTCGTTCTAACGCACTGACTATTGCTCGACGCTTAGGGTTGAAGTCGGAGGTAGTGGATCAAGCTCAAAGTCTAATCGGGGGTTCCTCAGAAGAGATCAACCAAGTGATTGCTGGTTTAGAAGCGCAACGGCGTCGTCAGGAAACAAAGGCAAAAGAGGCAACTCAGTTACTGCAACAAGCCGAACGCCTGCATAAAGAGGTGTCCGACCGGGCAAGGCTGTTAAATGAACGGGAACGAGACTTGAAACTGTCTCAAGAACGTGCTGTTTCACAAGAACTTACCAAAGCGAAAGAAGAAATCGCTCAAGTAATTCGGACGTTGCAGCAGGGGCACAAAAGCGCTCAAAATGCCCAAAAAGCAACAGATGCTCTCAATGAAATTGCCCAACGCCGTCTTCCGGTAGCACCTCCACCTAAACCCAAACTGGGATTTAAGCCTGAAGTAGGCGATCGTATCCGCATTCCCCGCTTCAATCAGACGGCTGAAGTTCTCAGTGCGCCTGATGAGGATGGCGAACTCACGGTCAGATTCGGGCAAATGAAGATGAGTGTAACTCTTGCTGATGTGGAATCGCTCGATGGTCAAAAAGCACAGATGCCCGTCAAGCAAAAACCAGCCCCAGCACCCGTTGCTGCACCACCACCGCCTCCAACTGTCCGAACGGACAAAAATACTATTGACATTCGGGGAAAGCGTGTAGCAGATTCCGAGTTTGAGATAGATCAAGCGATTAATCAGGCGATTGCATTAGGGACACTATGGATTATTCACGGAAAAGGCACAGGTAAACTGCGCCAAGGTGTCCACGCTTTCTTAGAGCGACATCCTCTGATCGAGCGTTTTGAACTAGCCGAACAAGCTGAGGGTGGAACGGGTGTCACCGTGGCTTATCTCAAATAAAGAACAAGTGTTGAAAGTTGGCAAGG
>JBFLZA010001373.1:0-1288 GCA_040756535.1 Cyanobacteriota bacterium | reverse complement strand
AATGCTGAGATTGCTGCTCAGCTCTTGTCAGCAGAAAATTCCCAAAGCTTTGCTCAGTTTGCTGTGGATGTCGGTAAACAAGAAGGTTACGATGTTGCTACTGAAGGCATGGATGCATTTGAACCTGAAGATTGGTTCTGGGTTGAGATGACGGATGAGTTGGAGTGGGAAGACGAAGAAGAGCGAAGTGAATTAGCAGAAATCGAGGAAGAGAGGATATTTTATGCTTCCAAAATGCGTATCTAAAATAAGCTGATATGCATTTACTCGTTTCCCATCCGAAGAATACCTATACAGCAGAATTCAGGAGCCAGGAGCCAGGAGAGGTAAATTTTCTCCTTTCGTTGTGTGCGTTAGCGTTTGCGTAGCATGGTGCGATAGCAGCAAAGCGAGGCGTAAGCCTAGTTCATAGGCGTCTGTCTTGAAAATAAGGCAGAAGGCAGAAGTCAGAAGGCAGAAGGGATAAGAATTTTCATCATGAGTGTTGTGAACTCTCGTTCATGAGTGTCTGTCTTGAAAATAGACGCGGAGAGAGGAAGAAAGATTTTCATTCCGCGAGTTGTGAGCGACAACTCATGGTGCTTAACTTGAATGCTGATGTGCTTATTACCTATTTGGGTGCGATCGCGGGTCAAGGGGTCGAGCCACTAGGATGCCGATCGCATTTTTCACTCGGCTAACATATCGTTGCAAATCCCCTGCAATGGTCACTTGTCCAGCAGGTGAAGCATGGATAAAACCCATGTTGCCGTTTGATTGGCGATACACTAATCCCGTGTGAGTGACATCCAAGCCAGAAATGTTGGTAGCAACCGCAATAATATCTCCCGGTTGCAGTTGAGAATATAGGTTGCGAATCTTGTTGGTGGGAATATAATCAACCGTGATGCCATCCAGTTCGGCTTCCCGCTCAACCATACATTGGTAATTAGCATTATCCTTCGCCATAGGAGGATAACTCTGGCGATGAGTACTCATGAAGTTTAACTTCTTATTGAGTGCTACACCCCCCAACTTCAGACCCAGGTTTTCAACCGTTCCCCGTTTTTGGTTGTCATAAATCCATTGAGAAAAATAATGGAGACGACTGCAATAGCCATCAATTTGACCATCCCAGTAGCGTTGGTCGCGTAGATGATTAACGAAGGTGGAATAAGAATAATCTTGTACTGCGACTCCCCGTGCGATCGCAAGTACGGTTTCGACGAACAGCACGCAGTCGAATTGATTGAGGGTGACAACGAGGGTTTCTTCTGGGGATTGGTCTAACAAGTTACCTTTGTAAGCA
>JBFLZA010001372.1:0-1290 GCA_040756535.1 Cyanobacteriota bacterium | reverse complement strand
TGCGATCGCACATCAGACCGGATGAAAAACTGACGTACTACTTCTGTGCAGACTACGACCTTAGCTTTTTGGAGATGCCAGTAGAGAGGATAGATGCCTTTGAAATCACTCCTGAAGCCGGTGATGCTGCCCAACAAACTCGATATGCGATTCAGGAGGCTTTCCGTCAACTCATTGAAGGTGGCGAGAACGTAAGAAAGATAACTCAAGAGAAGGTCGCTGAGTTGACTAACCTCACACAGGGATATATCAGTCAGGTTGCCAAGGGATTCGGGGGGTGGAAGACGCTCAAAAAAATATTAGTCTTCCTATTAAGCAACTCTTATAGCGCTAGTAATAATTCTGAGCCGCTAACGGAGCATGAACTCTGGATGGCTCAAGAGTACCTACCAAAGACTTCCGAGGATTTACCTGAGAATGCCGTTCAACAGGTTGTCGAGTTGGCAGAGACGACTGAGCCAAGCAGATTCCAAGAGATTCTGAGGGCAACTCCGTTTGAGTACCGGGCTAAGCTTATTCGTTTGGCAATTCAAGTCCTGCCGAAGGAGGTACGAGAAGAATTTCACATCTTGGCTGAGGAATCGCTCAACTTTACGTAGGCGATCGCGTCAAAAAATCTCGTGCCAATTGGCACTTGAATGAAAGTTTTGGGTAGCTTCAACGCCGACCCCAGCGCAAGCAATGGCAAATGTGTTCGCGCTAAAAATGGGTAAAATAGTAGCGCGAACACTATTGAAATAAAACTATGCCAAAAAAACGCTGTGGATTCGGATTTGATTGCGCTGGAATGATGATGCAGCCGGGGTTAGAAGCGGGTGATTGCCCCAATTATGCAACGTGTGGCGCGGCACAAGAGTACACCGATGATGATGTGATTGAGTTGGTGCGAATCCGAGAGGAGGGGCGGGAAAGAATTAGGATTAATCGCGGCGAAGCTGCTCGGATGATGCTGATGCAGCGTGGTTGTTCCCAAACTCCTGAGTCGCTTGGTGTTACCCAGTTAGTATCTGAAATTGAATCCACAATTAGCGCAATTAAAGAGCGACTGACAGATTTTGATGGGCATTACATTGCGGTGGAAGGGGCAGAAGTCCATCAATATAATGTCAAGCGTTGGGGCAGACTCTATCAGTACGAAAAATTAAGCTCACGAGAAGCCATTTTTGAACCAGTAGAACAATCGCAAAAAGTAAAAGTAGTTCATTTAGGTCATTCAAACGATCCACGCTGCTCGGAAGCTCAAGTGGGAATTGAGAGAAGGAATCGGTTAACTCAATCGCGATCGCAGTT
>JBFLZA010001371.1:0-1293 GCA_040756535.1 Cyanobacteriota bacterium | reverse complement strand
AGAAAAATATTGAATTTTAAAGCCCTTGCCAACTCAGCATGATTGTCATTTGGAGTAAAGATAGTTAGCTTACCGTAGTCAAAGCGGAAAGAGCTTCGCGGCTGTTCTTTATTCCAAATCCTCAGGAAAGGTGTAAGCCAATTCAAGGGTGTTGCTTCCTTAAGCTTCTTAGCTAATTCAAATGACCTTCCCTTAAATCTGCGTTTGAGCCAGTCTGGTAAATCTTTTAGATCCGCACCATATTCTTCAGTTGAATTGAGAAGGTTTAAGTCGAGTTGTACTAAGTCTTCAAGGGCATCAATAATTTCCTCCAAATTCTCTGGTGGAGCTGGAAGTTGCTCCAAGGACTTGCCGTAATCAAACCCGTACTTAGGAAGCTTAACCTCGTTATTCAGAAGCGGTCGCAATACTTTCTGTAAAGGTTCGAGAGCTTCATAAATAGAAGGAAAGTTCGCTTTTAGAAGGTTGAAGATTTCGATGAAATCTTCAATACTTACCTTTATCGAATCCATCGCACGAACCAACGTTCCTGCCTCCTCCCAAAATGCTCCGCTCCCTGAATAATCAAAGTCATCAGGTGGAGGTGCGGAGTCAGGATGTTTGCGTATGCGGGTTGATTGGAAAGCTTCACGCCGTTGATGGCGGAACCCATAGCCCTCTCCACTACTCCCTTTGCAAACGTCCTGTAGATGACAAGCTTGGCAAATGGGTGACTCAGTGCCTTCTATGTTGGGAATGTTTTTGTCACGCAGCGCTGCAAATACAGGTTGGCGATGACAGTTGCCAGCTACGTTTGGTTGTTCGCCTTCCTTGGGCCATACGATAAAGTCTCTACCTGATGGTGTCTTACGAGAAGGATCTCGCTTCATCCCAGCGTTTCGCGTTGGTAAATCTTTGTAATTTGCCTCGACTGTAGGAGTAGTGGGATTGCGATGATTTGCTGCCAAGTAAAATAGTCGCTCCACATCGAATGTTTCTGGTTGAGCCAATCCAGCGTAGAAGGATTTACCTTTACCAGTTCCCGATCTGTCAAAAACGTATTTCCAACCCTTGCGTATAGCTTCCTTGTAGAATTGTCCGCGTTCTCCCTGCTTATATCGAATGGTTGACCAACCCAAGCCCCCGCACTCTTCAAAAGTAGGGAGCTTGCCTGGGACATAATCTAAAATTACCGGCTTAGATTCTGCTGGTTTTGATGTGGGTGCTGCTTCTGCTGTTGACTTGTTAAACCTTTTAAAAGGATTGGTTGACTTCTGCTTTAATCCTTTGAGAAGATTCTTAAGTTCAAGCCAA
>JBFLZA010001370.1:0-1295 GCA_040756535.1 Cyanobacteriota bacterium | reverse complement strand
ATTTGGGCAACCCAGAAGGGTGAAGTTTTGGTAGAAGTCAAAGGCGATCGCTGGAATAGGACCAACAACTTCTTCTTTGAAACCCACAGCAATCTAGAAAAAGGAACGATGGGCTGTTTCCTGTACACTGAGGCAGACTGGCTGTTTTACTATTTCGTGAACACTCGGCTTCTATATAAATTGCCAATGCCCAAAACGCGAGACTGGTGAAAGCATCACCATGAATCGGTTTCGGGAACGCTCAACGACAACCCCTGTAGGAAACAGTCACTACACCACCGTGGGGCGACTGGTGCCGATTACCACGGTAATGCTGGAAGTTTCGGGTGTCGTCAGGCAGCAGCTGTAGCAGTAGGCGCAAGCAGAGCGATCGCTATCATGCTTAGGTCAGATGGCACTTGAGGCAAATAAGACCAACGCGATCGCTAACACCTGAACGCGATGATGAGTGAATAGATTTTTGAGAGTTTTCAACGGGTTAACACTTCCCTTACAACAAACGTGTATCTGAGTTCGCTTGGGATAGTATAGCGATCTCTCTCCATCGATTAGTTCGCTTGGGACAACAAAGGTAGAAAATGGCTTTCTAGAAGCATATTTCAGTCCAGTGACCGAAATTCTAGTTTCACGACCTTCAGATACCACCGAAGAGCTGGAACGATGTTTCAGTTGAATCGGCATCCGTGGTATAGAGTGCCTAATATAATCCTATAGTTAGGCACTCCAGTTGATTGACCCGAACCCAACTGATGAGTAGAATGCCTAACATAGCCCTATAGTTAGGCACTCCGTTCATGTTTATCCGAACTAAAATTATTAAAGGACAACCTTACCGTTACCTGGTCGAAACTTATAAAACCGCTGACGGTCAAAAACGTCAAAAGGTACTCAAATATTTAGGTCATGCTCCCACCCTACCGGATAATGCTCCAACGGCTGTTGTACTGTTTGCTGGAGGCGGTGGGGTAGAAGCTGGAATGGTCATGGCTGGTGTTAGACCCGTCTTGAGCGTGGAATGCGACCCCAGTCGAACAGAACTCTCTGCCGCACTTGCTGCCTCGTTATCGCTGAACTTCAAACCCTATGGCACTAAGGTAGTTCAACAAACGGTTCAAGAACTCGCTGACGCTTGTTTCCCTGGATTCCCCCAGCCGGATTATCTGCACGCTTCTCCGGTCTGTTCAAACTTTAGTAATGCCCTGGGAAACGGCACCGAGCAATCAGTAGACCGGGAAGCAGCAACTGCTGTAGCCACTGCGATACGGGTATTGCAGCCCAAATGTTTCACGCTGGAA
>JBFLZA010001369.1:0-1295 GCA_040756535.1 Cyanobacteriota bacterium | reverse complement strand
ACGATTCTATCCTCAATTCTTGAGGTTTTATTGTCAGACATCCATTGCTGTTGACGATAGACTTCCGCCCCCACCAGTAAGCTTTTGTATTGAGTGGAGCTTAAAGTCTCTAAGCTAGCGCCTGCTTGGGTTAGCTGGTTGATGTGCGATAAGTTTCTTGTGAGATATTGCAGTTGTTTTCTAATTGCTTTTCTGAGTTCTTTTCTTGAGAGTCTCCGTTTTTTGGCGACTTTTAAGTAGGGCTTGCTGCACAACCGTCACTGCCCCTCAAGGTATTGATGGGTCAGGGTTTCCGATTTGTGTAGCAAGCCCTATTTATTCTTACAGATGTAAGTGGAGCCGCATTCAGGGCAGGGCATGAGAATTGGTCTTGATTCATCTGTTCATTCTGCAACGCCAAAATATCTATTTCGGAACTGCATTTGTTGTTATTCCGCTAATGCTACCCTGTCGAGCATCTCTAATGCCATGTCCATCACAAGGCCATAGACTACATGACCAACTAAGCCACGGATATGCGCCTCCGGTGGGTACTCAGTGGGGGCACCGGATGTGCCGATCATCGAATTGACAAGTTGGTCTTGCAAGATGCCCAATCCCAGACCAAACAAAGCTCCACGTCCTATATCTAGACCATCCACCTCATGACGAAGTGCGCCATAGATGGCTCCAGGAACCACACCGAGTGAGTAATGGATAACCATGCCCGCAGCGTTCGGTTGTTTGGGAGTGAGTTCCATACCCAGCGCATGAGCCGCCCGGTTCGCCATTACGTGCGCGGGATCTAGCCCACCTGGACGTGCCTGACGTTCCTGATCAAGTGCTTCAGGATCTTCCCGGTTCCACATTGCCCAGGTTACCTGGTCTAGCGCCCAGACCCCGATGGCTCCAGCAAGAGCACCTTTGACCATATCGGCAATCACATTTGCATTCTTCGTATTTTGCATAAGTCTCAATTTTATTCCGCGTTTTCATTTTATCGTCCTCTATTCGGGAGTACCTCACCTATTAGGTAGAACAAGAGAGGTTGAGCTTGACGGAGATTGGTAGCCTATCTACCTGAAGCACTATTCATTCTTACAAGAAGAATTACTCAGCTTAGCATTCCTTTTTTGCAGTACAACTTCAGATTTTGAGCAAGCGTAAGCCACTCAATGTCACAAATCGCCGAAGGCAACCTTCGAGTCGTTGTGGTTAATTATCAAATGCTGGCAGTGTTTCTTCTATGTCACTGACGGCTGTAAGGTTTACCCGATGTTCATCGATGCGGGTGACCAGATAATCAGCAAGACCTA
>JBFLZA010001368.1:0-1297 GCA_040756535.1 Cyanobacteriota bacterium | reverse complement strand
AACTTTTCCGCACGATTACCAATTTATCGGTACACAAAGTTCAATCTACCGGCAAATTGGCAATGCTGTTCCTTGCGATTTAGCACAAGTTGTTGCGGAAGTTGTTCGCAATTCTTTGAGCAAGGGGGAAGTGGTTACATCACTGCCACACTTAGAACGTGAGGCTAAACAGTTGCGGCTAGCTATCTAACAAGCAAGGTTGCCGGTTGTAAATATTTTTTCGATCCTAACTGTTCGTTTTAAAAGGATAAGGAATCAAGATAATGTCATGCTTGGAGTAGCTGGGCATACACTCCATCCTCAACTTTATTCTACAAACTAAAAATGGGTGAGTATTGTATACTCACCCACTATTTTCAAAAGTGTTACAGATTGAAGTCTAATGCGCTCCAGCAATTGCCTTTGCCGCTTCTGCACCGCCAAATCCACCGACAGCTCCCATAGCAGCACACATTGGAGCTAAATAGATAGCTACTGGTGGAGCAACCGGAGCAATAAGAACATCAACGGTATAACAGGTGGCTACACTACCGATTGCTGCACCAACTGCGCCCCAGAAACCATTAATGACTGAACCGACTGGATCACTAGCAGCAAAGGCTGGACTAGCAAAACCGTTCCAAGCAATTACGCACGAAAGAATTACTGCGAACAAAGAACGAAAGGCTTTCACTGGTAGCATAATCAACTTCTTTGAAACTGTTTGGGCTGATTGTATATACAAGTTACACTAGCAACAGTGTTAACTTTACAGTATTGCGCCTATCGTAACTTCACCAACCCAATAGTTGCCAGTAAAATTCCTCAGCAATTATAAAGTTTTGAACAAGTTTTAAATTTATTGGGTTGACTTCTTTAAAGATTCTTCATTATCTGCAAACAGATTAACGTCCAGTCCCGCCTTGAACAGAAACGAAGTGGCATAGCTGCTGGGAGTTTACCGGCAGCAAGTAGGCTTTGTTGCAATGCCCAAATCTCTCATTCGTCCGCTGCAACAATTTGTTATGCGGCTGGCGCAAGAATAAGAACTGGGCTACCGAAGTATAGGAAAGTGACCAATTACTAACATTACTGGCTTGGCTTCGTAGCCGCGCAATATCTCCTTTACTGCCCTTTCGGGCAATTTGCATAACTTCCAATTTTCTAGAACCTTACTTGTTGACATCATCGACCGCATGAATAATAGAATAAAAGCTTCTTTTTTCTGCTCATCACTTAGGTAACGAACCTGGTCGATTTTAAGAAAAGCCTTAATAATGTTCTCCCAAACACAAATTTCTATTTCAGGATTCTCGTC
>JBFLZA010001367.1:0-1298 GCA_040756535.1 Cyanobacteriota bacterium | reverse complement strand
GTCTCCTATCTTGATTTAATGTTCAATTGATTGGCATCGTAGTGAAGAGTTCCGATTTGCCTAATCCGTCTAGGGGCAGAGAAAACGCTAAGTACAAAGATAGAGTTAATCGCTACCGTACAAAAACCCTACCTTGACTGGCTCCGAAATCAGCGTAATTTCCCGCACCCATATAGAATGCTTCTTCGCTCCAGGTAAAGTCTCCTACCTGTTTCTAACTTTTGGACAGATGGAATCTTGAACTTCTGGACGATACTAAGCCTTTTTTATTTGTGCGATGTTACATAGTGAGAGTATTTGCTCAATCTTTTTTAAGAATCATAAATAACCATGCCAGATAAAACATTAAGGAAAGACCTTCCAGAAATCGATCCAACACAGGTTGAAGATTCTAGATCTGCCATTGCCGATGAACATCGCTCGTTCCTTGAAAAGGTGATGGTCAAAGCTGGGTTTGCAGATTTGTACGATGCAAGAGACTTTACCGAAGTAGTGTTTCGCGTCATGCGCGACTTGATGAAGACGGAAACCATCGATCGCGTCGAGGCAGAACTGCATGAAGAAGCTGTGCCTACCAAGGAGAAAGCACTTCAGATGGAAGTAGCTGACCTCTGGAAAGATACCAATCCGATTGTGGGATTTTTAAGTCGAATCCGTCAACCTTTAAAAGGCCCGGCTCCGATTGGAATTGATTCCAATCTATTTCTCACCCGAGTTGCTAATGAAGGAGCACTCCCGCCAACCATTGAGCGAGAGCAGGCAGTTAAAGCAGTGTTTTCTGCCACCAAAGACGAACTTTCTTCTGAGCGGATTCAGGAAATTGCCACCTGTCTGCCTGAGCGTGTGCGTGAGCTTTGGGAGCAGGCTTAATTAAAAGCAACATTCCGCCCTTTCAAGTGTCATAGTCGGTAATGAGTGCCAGCTTCCAGTGTTCGGGGGCTGGTTTTTGCTCAAAGACGGCAGGCAGTAAGTTGAGACCGAGATCGGGTAGAGAGGGCTAGTCCAAGCTGAGCGATCGCATAAACAACTGAGTGATGTAATAGCTGTTACCCTTGCGCCAGACCCCAATTCCCGTCTCTCGATATTCAGGACGCAAGATATTTTCGCGATGACCGGGACTTTCCATCCAACCCTCCACTGCTGAGGGTACGGGTTGAGGCACATTCGTACACTTGACATCCTCTCCCGTTAAGTCGGAGTACCGACTATAACGGGAGATTCCCAAACCTCACGATTTGAGTTTCTGCTTCTTTCCCCTTCGACTACGCTCAGGGGGATTTCGCAACTGCCCTTTAGAC
>JBFLZA010001366.1:0-1299 GCA_040756535.1 Cyanobacteriota bacterium | reverse complement strand
AATTTTGGAGGAAATGCCTGACCTTGAAATGGAGGATCTGAAGGCAGCACTCACCTACGCTGCGCGTAAACTCGATCATCCAGTTCTAGTGGCATGACGATTTGGGTAGATGCACAACTGTCGCCTGCGTTAGCGTAGCCTCTCCTTTGGAGAATCGCACCCTGGATCGCCAATACATTTGGGGTGACAGCAGTAGCCTTGCGCGATATTGGTCTGAGAGACGCTGAAGATTTTGAGATTTTCGAGGCAGCAAAAGCGCAAGGAGCGATCGTTATGACCAAGGACAGAGATTTTGTTGATTTGGTTGATCGCTACGGGGTACCGCCACAAATTATCTGGTTGACGTTTGGCAATACATCCAATACGCGATTGCGAGAGATTTTGAGTGCAACATTGCCGGAAGCTTTGGAGCTTTTGCGAACAGGCGAAATGTTAGTGGAGATTAGGGGCAATTAGTGGCAGCACCCTAACATCTATATCAACCCCAATTGCATTATATTTTTAATTTTGTCGCTCTATTAATCTGGTAGAAAGGATGCAACAAATCAGCTATAACGCAGTTAGCCTTAAGCAGAAATGGGCGATCGCACTTCAGTTATTTTTGCCCAATAGACAGGCTAACGTGGAGTTTTCAGTCGTCTGACCGCCTATTTGTATGCCTCAAACAGCCCGTTCGCCAGTTCTCCCCCTACTAGCTGAGGCGATCGCAGCCAGTGACCAGGTATTCTTGGCACTGTTGAACTTTTAGTTAGAGATTTACAGACAATGGCAACCATCACTGTTTACGGCACTCCTATCAGCACTTATGTTCGTACTGTGCGGTTGTTGCTTGAGGAAGCAGGTGCAGAGTATGACCTCAAAGAAGTCGGGATTTTCAACGGTGAAAACACCTCAGCCGAGTACCTAGCCAAAAATCCGTTTGGTAAAGTCCCGACGCTCGAAGTAGATGGGGAAGTGCTTTATGAGACGGCTGCCATTACCGACTATCTCGATACTGTCGTCGCCAGTAACAAGTTTAGCCCGTCTAATCCGCTCTCCAAAGCTCGGATGCGCCAGATTATAGCAATTATTGATAGCTATTTCTATCCATCTGCAATCAGGACAATTGTCATCCAGCGTCTAATTGTGCCAAGTCAGGGCGGCAAAACAGATGAGGACGCGGTGAAAAATGCGATCGCGCCTGCAAAAACAGCAGCAGAGGCGATCGAGTCGCTGACTGTTGGTAGCCCATATCTGCTAGGCAGCGAATTGAGCATTGCCGATTTTTATCTGATTCCTATCTTCATCTACCTCTCGAAA
>JBFLZA010001365.1:0-1299 GCA_040756535.1 Cyanobacteriota bacterium | reverse complement strand
CTAATCCGAAGCTACTGAAGCAGTTGGCTAAAGAAATGGTGAAAATGATTCCTGAGGACACGGAAATTCTTGCGGGGCTGGAGTTAGGTGGAGTTCCTTTAGCGACAGCAATTTCACTAGAAGTTGGACTGCCAGTTGTTTTTGTCCGGAAGGTAAAAAAAGAGTATGGGACACAGAAGATAGCAGAAGGCGTCAGCATTGAAGGAAAAAGGTTGTGTATCATTGAAGACGTTATTACTACGGGCGGTCAGGTTGTAAAAAGTACAGAGGCGCTTCGTAATGCCGGGGCGAGAGTGGACTCTGTAATTTGTGTAATATGGCGCGGAAGTGTGCAAGAACAGAGCTTGGAAAAAGCTGGTATTCAAAAACTTGCTCTTTTTGACATGCTTGAACTTTCGACGTGGATTGAGCTGTCTTGAAGCCCACTTTTACAAGATTTTTTGACAAGGGCCGTAAATACCACTAGTGTCATTATTCTGTAGGGTATGTTGACGCTGTACTATAAACCCTTTCGCTTTACTCTCGCCCAGTATGGATTTCCCTACTGGAGAAGCAACTGTCCTTTGAGTTAATTGAACTCAAGCTAGGCGGAGATCAGTGGCGAGGTCTGCTTGACTTGATAGAAACATTCATGTTCGACGGCCATATCTGTTGAAAGAAGTATTATTGATGAGAATTGAATAAGTGCGCTCGCCCACAGCCGATGTTAAGCCTATTCTTCTAATCCTGACAGACCTTGAGTTCTTTTGTCCCTTCAGTTGTTGTCATAAAGTGCTGGAATAATTGGTCTTGTACTTCGCGGGCTAACTTGAGAGCAAATCTTCCTCGCTTCACCAGGGACTGGTAGCTGAAGATTCCCACGACAAGGAAGCCGACAAAGAAGAAAAATACCGAGATAGAGAGCCAGGGTATGAGGATTTAGTGAAAGGGAACTCCATAACAGGGAACGGGGAACAGACAATACGTGATTTAAATGCACGACAGCTTAGTGCATAGGACTCAACCAGCCACAGAGCATCAGCACTCTGGTTAATAAACAAGCTACTTATTTAAGCTTTATACGAAGTTCGCCATCTGTAGCTATTCCTCACCAAGTATTGCTTCCATCTCTGATAGCAATGCCTCTAGGCGCGATCGCTTTTTGGGGTCTTCCCAAAACTTAGCTTTTTGAAGACGACAGTAAGTTGCATCCATTTGCTTCTTTAAAGGTGACAGTTCCGGAGCTTTTTGGTTAGCCTTAATGCGCTCTTTAATCTGACTGAGAGACAAATCTTCTTGTATAGCTGCCTCCAACAACGC
>JBFLZA010001364.1:0-1299 GCA_040756535.1 Cyanobacteriota bacterium | reverse complement strand
AGTCAATCTCCGATCCCAATTTAGATTTGTGGGTAGCACCGTTTACCACCGCTGGGATTCGGGTTGTTGCCCATTGATCGAGCTAAATATTCATCACCGATCCCTAATTGCGAATCGCTCAATTAACCTATGAATAATCCGAACCCCACACAGAACCCACCCGCTCCAGTCACAACGCCCACGAGTCCTCTGCGCTGTTTGAGTGGTGCGTTGATCGCAGGCGCAATGGCAACGGGTTGTTATTTCCTCACCTCTTCAATTGCTCAAAGCTTTGCCGCCAAGCCCATCCACTCGGATAATGTCACGACCATCAATATTGCGATCGCTGTTCGCACCCTGGTTGTCGGCGTCAGCACGTTGGCAACCTCCATCTTTGCCTTAGTGGCTGTTGGTTTAGTCGCCTTAGCGATCCAAATCGCCTTTCAACGCTTGACGAATCGCACGCCTCCACCCAGTCAAAATTAGAACTCTTATCTAATTACTTTCAGGGCGGGGCGCGATACCCGCCCTAAGCTTTAACATACCAAGCGTTGGGTGGGTCTTTTTCCATTAAGACAAATGGAATGAATCGGGGCAGCTTGCCGATGGTGGGTGCTAGCCTCCCAATTTTACGCGCCGTCAGCGAACTAGAGCAATCCGATTTGAGTGGTGAGCCAGCGGTTACAGATCCCCGACTTCTTTAAGAAGTCGGGGATCTCGTCTTTAGGAATCATTTAGGGCTGCTGTACCTAATCAGATGAGCAACATCAGATGAGCAACGACTAGGGAAGTTGTAACGAGCGTTACAGTTACAGCGAACTGACAAGTCAGCGCAACGCGATCGCACTGTTGAAAAGGCTTGTGCTTGGAATTTTTTTCTGCTGGGGCTTTCTCGCCCATCACCGCCACAAACTCCTATTTCAACGCAAGATGAGCTTGATTCTGGCTAACTTAGATCGCATCCCCCGAAAGTCATTAAAAAAAATCCCTAAAAATGCCGATGACTGGTACGCCAAATTGGCTGGAAATTAGCATTTAGGACTCAGCAAAAAGTCTAAGTATCTTAAGAATAATTATGAAGAATCGATGAAGTATGCAGGAAAGGAGACATCCTGAAAAGACGGTTTTTAGCCTTTTCAACAGCCTTGGCAGTAACTTTCAATATAAACAATCCTTCTGTTTCGTCGTAAATGTCGCTAACTTTACCTTCCCTTTAAAATTCATATTTTTAGCTGCGTGGAAATAGCAGATGATAGGAATAGAGAGGTTCGCTCCGAAAACTAGAGTTGAGATACTCCTGGTTGAGCGAGGGGAATTATC
>JBFLZA010001363.1:0-1300 GCA_040756535.1 Cyanobacteriota bacterium | reverse complement strand
GGAGTGAAGGATTTGGTTGAGTCTTCAGATAATCGTGAATCTGGCTGCATCCCTTCTCGATCAACCCCTTTAAACTTATATCTGATACGTTCCATAGCAATACAACTCCATCCAAATCAGCAGAAGCCAACCATTTGCCATCAAGACTGAAACTTACAGCATTCACATCAGCCTGATGTCCGCGTAGCGTTGTAATTAAAGTTCCATCTGTTCGCCAAAGCTTGATTGTCCGATCGCTACTGGCAGAGGCTATGGTTTGTCCATCAGGGCTGAAACTAACCGCCAGCACCCCAGCCGTATGTCCGCTCAGTGTTAAAACGGCGTTTGTATCCAAACTCCAGAGCTTGATTGTCTGATCGCTACTAGCGGAAGCTATCGTTTGTCCATCGGGACTGAAACTAGCCTGCCACACTCGATCTAGATGTTCCCGCAATGATTTGAGTTCTTTCCCATCTAAACTCCAAAGTTTCACGCTCTGGTCATCACCAGCAGTAGCGATTTTTTGTCCATCGGGACTGAAGCTGACACTCAACACCCTGCCGCGATGTCCTTTGAAGGTTCTAAGCTCTTTACTGTCTAAGCGCCAAAGTTTTATGGTTTCATCGTCACTCACAGAAGCGATCATCTGTCCATCTGGACTAAAGCTGACAGAATTAACTTCATCCCGATGACTCTCAAGTGTTTTCAGTAGTTGTCCGCCTACACTCCAGAGCCTAACAGTTCTGTCAGCACTAGCAGAGGCGATCATTCGTCCGTCTGGGCTAAAACTCACACTATAAACTGGACCTTGATGTTCCTTCAGAGTGGAGAGGAGCTGACCGGCTGAACTCCAAAGCCTCAATGTTGTGTCAGACCCCCCACTTAGGATTCGTTTTCCATCAGGGCTGAACTGGACGCTATTCGCAGAGCCTTCATGTCCAACTAAAACAGTCAGCCAGCTTCGATTCACCTGCCAGAGCTTTGTGAGCTTATCGTTACTGGCGGTGGCAAGCAAATGCCCATCTGGACTGAAATCTAAACTGGGGATTTGTCCCTCGTGACCAGCCCAGGTGTCCACTAGTCTGCCGTCGCGCGCCCAGAGGTTCACCCTGCCATCGACGCTACCGGAGGCAATTATTTGTCCATCGCGACTAAATCTGACACTCCATACCTCTTGAGGATGGTTAAAGGTTTTTAGAAGTTGACCCTCTTGACTCCAGAGTTTCACTGTTCGATCCAGACTGGCAGTTGCAAGTACTTTACCATCTGGGCTGAAGTCCGCACTGGTAACAACGTCAGTATGTGCAGCCGTGAGGGTTTT
>JBFLZA010001362.1:0-1300 GCA_040756535.1 Cyanobacteriota bacterium | reverse complement strand
ATGTCGTGCCCTTACCGTGTCCTACACGCAACTGAGAATTGTTATATTCCTCCTGCCCCCTGCCTTTCCTGTTAAAAAGTGAACGTTGTTCTAATCGTGCCGATAATCACATCGCTGTTGTTATCGTTTTGGTTGGGAGAGGTTAACCAGATTACACCTGGAGTAATGGAAATATTTGGGTTGACCTTAAATTTGTAAAACCCTTCAATGTGATAAGCAAAATCCCGATTAAAATTTCGCGTACCCCCCGGAACTTCCAATCCTCTGAGAGTTGGTTCAGCACCAGCCACAATGGCAGCGATATTACCTTTTTTGCCCAAATCGGGAAATACTAGACCCACGGCAAAGTTCCAAATGTCAGCATCGCCCAAGCCGATTAAACGGGCTTCTGTTAAACCAACCCAGCCATTAATCAGAAACTTGGGGCTAAATCCCAAAGACGCTTCTATCCCGTAGGAGTTACTAACCACTGGAGTACTCAGGACAGAGGCAGGAAGATTGGTAACTCTCGCGAGTTGAGCAGGATTAAGGTTGGCTAAAGCCGTACCTGTTCCACCGAGCAGAAAACGATTGGCTCCATCACCATCGGTAGTACTACCATCATCATAGGCGTGAACGTAAGTCAGTCCAATCTTAAACCGATTGCCATAGACGACTTGAGCAATTCCCGAATAGTTACCATTAAATAGACCATTGTCATCTCCGGGACGGCTAGCTGTATTCGATATGTAGCCCAAGTCAACTCTTAAGTTAGAGCTCGGCTTAAGCGCTAAAGCTGCACCTGCACCAAACGGCCCAATGCGATAGATAGGATTACGCTCTGCAAATCGCGAGAGCGCATTTTCGCCACCAGCAGCCCCTTCTAGGAAAGGGTTGACGGTGTCTGCATAGTAGTGGTGTAGAGCGTTGTTGGCGAGGATTTGCACGGTGGCGGTTTTGCCTACGGGGAAACGGTAACGCAGGATGTCGATAAACACATCGTTATTCGCATCTCCGCATATTGTGCGTCTCGCATGGACTCAACTTCTATTGGCAGCAGGTATTCCCGCACTCTCACTTCAGCATACTTGCGGGAGTTTGGGGAAGGGCGAGGTGGATTGGATATTTTACCAACTTTCGATTGTTGAGTAGCTAGAGGAGTCATACTCAGACCCCCTGAAAAATCAATCAACTTTAGGGCTGTTTTCCCTACTTTCGCCCTAAAGTCGGCATTTGAGTTAATGTTGTATCAATTAGTAATTTTGTACTAAATCGACCCTTTTTGTAGCTTCATCGTATTGGGACTAACTAGAACCGACAG
>JBFLZA010001361.1:0-1304 GCA_040756535.1 Cyanobacteriota bacterium | reverse complement strand
ACATAAGCATCAGATGCTTTAAAAGAGCCAAGGGGCAGTGCTTGCAAAAATTGTATTGCTTCGAGAGGATCGAGACACAGCCCTTCAACTTGCCACAGGTGTAAGGATAAGGTTGAAGCATCCCCACCTTCTGAAAGCATTTTGGTAGACAGCACCGGGTAAATTGGCTCGCCTGTGTCTAAAGTTTGGCTGGGCAGAGCGATCGCTTTCTTGTGCCATTTCTCGTTAGCGCGACTTCTCGAATGGCTGCGCGATTCACCAAATAGACTACGCGATCGCAAAAAATCGATTAAGTCTGCCTGCGTCATCGCCATCGGATGGGATGCCACCGTATCGGTTTGAGAAGAAATTGCAGGCGTCATGGGTCGCCAAATTTCTCCCCAAACAAATAGATAACCACCCTGAGGTTGAACGAGCCAACTACCGTGTAAAATTGCCATATTTAAAAGCTTTTTTTGGAAGGATTAACTCAATTTATTAACGTTTATTACAACAAGAATTAGCGATTAGATAATCCGATGCTTTTCCTTGCCCAGCTAAATTCGAGGTATCACTTAATTACAAATTTTACTGAAAAATGAAAATTAATCTGCCTTTTTTAACTATCTTGCAAAATGGAATTAAAGTCGAACTCGACCCGATGTTTCCTCATCAGCAAGATGCAGTCAGAGCGTTACTGAATCAGATTATTATTGAGGGTCAAACTTATCCCAAAAGTAAACCTCTATCCAAAGTAGAATTTGCTGCCTACTGGATGGGCCACGATGCTTTTGTTGTCACCGACAACCACACTAAATCCACCAACGCCGATGAAAATCTTGGGAGCTTTCTATCTCAAACCCAACTTTCTCGGACGGTGCAGCTAATCTGCAATGCTGGATTTATTGTACAACCTGCTTGAGCGGGGTCAAGGCATGAGTAGGTTGATGGGAGCAATGCTAGAAATTACTGCTGTTAAGGGTTACACGGCGGTGATGTTCAATCTGGTATTTGCAACTAACACGCCCTCTATCCGATTGTGGCAATCTTTAAGATTTGAAACAATCGGACGGATTCCGAGTGCTGCACATTTATCTGATGGACGGGTAGTAGCCGCCCTAATGATGTACTGAATCTTTGAGCTAATTCATCAGTCGTCAGTTGTTATCATCGCTCTCCTGCGCCCTTGCTCCCCTGTCCATCCTCGTCTCCAGAGTGCCGTCATCTACCTAAAGGCACCACCAGTACCTAAGTGCTACGATTGCGAAAGATAAAGAAAAATGATAGAAGGACAAAGTACCGCATGGTAGAGCTAGACAAGTCAA
>JBFLZA010001360.1:0-1304 GCA_040756535.1 Cyanobacteriota bacterium | reverse complement strand
AAACAACGGTCTTAGAACTATTGCGCGGCCCCCCCTGCGTCATGATGTATACTTCTTCAAATACTTTTGTTGCAGAAATAGCAGAAATTACAGACACCAAGACTAAATAAGGACGCATCAACGGCAGAGTAATGTCCCAATGCTTCAACAAGCCATCTGAGCCATCAATAGCAGCCGCTTCATAGAGTTCCTGGGGAATGGATTGCAACCCAGCCAGGTAAATCACCATGTAGTAGCCTAATCCCTTCCAAATTGTCACCGCCATCACACTAAAAATTGCCCAGTCCGGACTGGTTAACCAGGGAATGCCTGTTTTAAAGCCGATTTGTGCTAGGAACTGATTAAAAAGACCGGTTTCTGCATAAAGCCACCTCCAGGCAATACCAGCAACAACCATGGAAATCACCACTGGCGTATAAAAAGACGCTCGAAACCAGTTAATTCCCCGTAGTTTCTGATTCACTAAAAGGGCAAGAACCAAGGGAAGCATCACTAAAACAGGGACAACACCGAGCAGATACAGTAACGTATTTCCCATCGTTCTCCAAAAAATTGGATCTACCCATAGACGTTTGAAGTTAGTTAAGCCAACCCACTGGGGAGTTTGGGTTAGGTCATATTCATATTGCGTAAAACTCAGGTAAAAGGCTTGCAGTGCCGGCCAAAAGACTGTCAAGGCCAAGATAACAAGAGCAGGTAGTAAAAATAGGTAAGGAGTGAGATATTTGTTTGTAAGAAATGAATCCTTTTTCATTGAAAAAACGAATTATGAATTGTGAATTATGCATTATGCATTTTGGACTGATTCGTCGCTTACAGCAAGAATTATGCTTTCCGAAGTTGATAGAAGTTCAAGAATCGTGGAAGTGTCATACAGAGCAATTGTAAAGTGTAATCTATTTAGCTGTTTCTAGGGCTAGAGCTTAGTGTAATCTTATAAGTTCTTCTAGCAGAAGCTAAGGCTACGGCAGAAGTTGAGTCCCAGGAGACTGGCTCGCAAGTGGTTTTAGCCGATTTTGTTTTTTTCAGGGAGCGATTTTATGGAATCGCTTGCTGTTCCGGTCAAAAATTTTACTGTCTTCTCGGTGCTATCTCTCGTCAACAGGGTCACTACCGTCTTACAAGATGGCTGCTTGCGGTTGGCACTTGCCTCTCACCCCCACCCAAGCTGCCTTGATTGAACAGAAGAAGGCGTGGAGCATTTAAACGTTAAGCACAGTCGTTCATTTGAACCAACCATAGCAGTGAAACTAGCTACGACCGCACTAGAAATGATTACCGATACATCCGAGCAAGCACCAACA
>JBFLZA010001359.1:0-1304 GCA_040756535.1 Cyanobacteriota bacterium | reverse complement strand
ATGTTAGTACTCGAAGCCAAGCTAAAAGGAACCCCTACACAGTACAACAAGTTGGATGAAGCAATCCGCACAGGACAATTCATCCGCAATACTTGCTTGCGTCACTGGGAAGACAATAAAGGGGTCACTCGTAACGACCTTCAAAAGCTTTGCGCGGTACTAGCCAAGAACAAAGAAACTCCTTGGGCGAAAAAGCTCAACTCTCAAGCTAGGCAGGCTCATGCTGATAGGGCGTGGTCTGCTATTCAACGTTTTTATGAGAATTGTAGATTGGGTAAGCCAGGTAAAAAAGGCTACCCAAAATACAAGAAGTTCAGTCGTTCCGTCGAGTATAAAAGCAGTGGCTGGAAGCTATCTGCTGATAGAAAACAGATAACTTTCACCGATGGGTTTGAAGCCGGAACGATGGATTTGTGGAGTTCAAGAGATTTGGTCTGGTACGCAGAAAAACAAATCTCCAGAATTCGAGTCATCAGACGAGCTGACGGCTACTATGCTCAGTTTTTAGTGGACTGGGATAGGCGAGAAGAGCATGAGTTTCAAGGAAAAATGACGGGAATCGATCTGGGACTGAAAGAGTTCTACACTGATTCCGATGGAAATACTGTAGAGAACCCTCGATATTTGAGGAAATCTGAACAAAGGCTAAAAAGGCTTCAGCGTCGGGTTTCTAAAAAACATATTAAGGGAAAGAAACAGTCAAGTAGATACCATAAAGCACGTCAGGCTTTAGCTAAACAGCATCTTAAGGTGAGTAGGCAGCGTGAAGACAAAGCTCGAAAAGATGCTTGGGCGCTAGTTAAGTCTAACGATTTAATCGCCTATGAAGACTTGAAGATACAAAACCTGGTAAAAAATCACCACTTAGCTAAAAGTATTTCTGATGCAAGCTGGTATCAATTCACGCAATGGCTTCAATATTTTGCCAAAGTTCAGGGTGTTATAGCCATCGCTGTTCCACCTCACAACACTACTGTTGATTGTTCGTGTTGCGGAGCAAAGGTAAAGAAGACCCTTAGCACTAGAACTCACAAGTGTAGTCAGTGTGGAACGGTATTAGACCGTGACCATAACGCAGCAAGAAACATCTTGGCAAAAGGATTTAAGCTGTTAGCTGAATACCTCAACAGTACCGTAGGGCATACGGAATCTGGAGCCAAAAGCTCAAAAGCTCAGGGAGATGCCGGCCTCTGGCTCAAGAACGGAGACGCTCTTGTTTTAAGCCGAATCGATGAACTGAGAATCAGTAATTATGCTGAGAATCTCCCGCTAGAATCTTCGATTTAGCGGGAGAGTATGTCAAT
>JBFLZA010001358.1:0-1306 GCA_040756535.1 Cyanobacteriota bacterium | reverse complement strand
CTGATCCCCTCTACATTAGCCAAATACTTTCTTCCGGCCTGTGGAGCAACTTGTGAATTTACCAATTCTAGCCCAGGTAATTTCAAGCGCTCTTCTATAAATCGTCCAGATAAAATATCAATCACGTAAACTTCAATTAAGTATTCTCCATCCTTCTCAACAGGTCGTTGATTCAGTGCAATCACTTCATGATCATTTGCTCCGAGAAGTTTATGGATTGGTGATCCGACTTCCACGCTCGTGATTGACAAATTGTCATCCACTATGTACACATTCCTGTGAGAATCGCCAACCAGTATCAAACGACCGCCAGCGGTCGCCAAGTGTAGATTTTTAAGCTCTCCGGGTAATTTTATGGACTTGATTTCCCTGGATTGTGGATTATAGTGAACGATACTACTTTCCCAAGTGGCAGCATTGCCGGTGTACAAGATCATATAGATGCTGGATGGGCTATAATAGAGTACTGGTCCTAAATGATAAGGCCAATCAAGAAGCGCATAATCCTTGATATCTACATCTGGAATACAATCTTCGCGAGCATAAACGCATTCAAACCTTACAATTTGATCCTCTAATAATACGATTGCGACTGTCCCATCTAATTCATCGAGTACAGTCGGTTTTACCACATCAATAGCGCTATCAAGAGTTTGACTTTTACATCCAGACAAAGATAGCGCAATTGTCAAAATCCATAACACTTTTATAAATTTTGCGGGCATTGGATACACCTCACTGATTAGAAGGAGATCGCTTCGGTTATCTCTAGGATTGTACTATGATGCATAGCGCGGCTTCCAGCCGCAACCAAAGATTTGCGCGGTAATACTATAGTATTGCGGCTACTAGCAGGTTGTCGGAGAAAACGGAAAACTTCCGCCAGAGTGTTGGAATCGAGGCTTCAGCCGGTGAAAAGTGACAGAAACCGGCAATTACCAGCCAAAATCCGGCTAAAGCCTCGAATCCAAATGCCTCTCCGACAGGCTCTGCTAGACAGTATCCTGAGATCCATCGGAGGGGCGCATCAGTTCCTCATCCCTTACCCAATCCGTTCCCAAAATCAGTTGACCGCGTTTCCCCCCAAACCGGAAATCTGTCATGCCCAGAAGCGTACATGTGACTTTTGACCAAGACAGCCAAGGTGCGCTATACTATAGGTGCAATTCAGGCAAGCTGTTTATGCTTACGTATCCACGCTACTCGCATTCCACGCGAGACCAGTTTTTTCACACAAGGAGATAAATAGATGACTGAAAAGTTCAAGCTAACCTACGCCACCATGTTCAATCCGCCCGAGGAGCTG
>JBFLZA010001357.1:0-1306 GCA_040756535.1 Cyanobacteriota bacterium | reverse complement strand
TAGACATCATTTTTGAAACCCAAGAACAAGACTTACAAATAGAACCCACGGGAGGGCCACGGTAGTGCATCGCAATTCCCTCCGCTTCCGGCTGCGGATTTGCCAGAAAAAAGCCCGGATGTTCATCAGCTTGCTCAAGAGTGTAGTCAATCAAGTCCTACCCCACAGAAGTCCCTTAAATGCGTTCCGCTTTAAAGGCGCATCGTTCTTATCACGGAAATTTTGGTATGCACTGATTAGCCTTTTGACCTTTTTGAGTATAGTGGTCAGCTATTCCCCAATAGCCTTAACTCAAACAGTACCAGGAGGGGCTTTTGCTTGCGATCGCACTTTATACATTACGCGAGGACAACCAACTCAGCTCGACAGGGTAAATACAAATCCATTTGAGCTAGATCCTCTTGGTACTGCTCAGGTGGAGTACAACGCGATCGGCTATAACCCTGTAGATAACTTTATTTATGGTATGAATCCCGTATCTGGGATCATCTATCGAATTAGTAACGATGGCGAAGCTACCGCAATCAGTGGAGCCAATCCAACTCCTCCAACAGGTTTTCCCGCCATTCCAGGAGGGAGTTTCGCTTTTTCAGGGGATATCGATAGAAATGGTTTTTACTACGTCTACATTACGAACATCCCTGCGGGTCAACCCAACCTGTTTCAGATCAATCTAACGACCAATAGTGTAGTCAGATCGCTACAAGTACCTAATACTAACTTTGCTGACATTTCCTTCAATCCCGTAGATGATCAGCTCTATGCCTTTGACAATATCCAACGTCAATTGGCTCGCATCAACTTGACGGATGGCACAGCCACCTACTTTGGTCCACTGTTCCCTGGTGACCCCGCCGAAGATGTTGCTGGTAGCTCTTTCTTTGATGCGTTCGGTAACTTTTTTGCCTATTTCATCAGCCTGAATGCTGGGCAAAGGGGTATATATCGCTTAAGTAATGTCAATAATCTGACCACGACTAGCACTAGTTTTGAACTCCAAGGAAATATACCTGAGGAAGTTAACAGATTAGATGGTGCTTCCTGTGCTTTTGCACCGAACCTACAAAAAATTGTTGAGCCTACGCCAGTAGTTGCTGGCGGTATAGTCACCTACAGATATCGCGTTGTTAACCAGACTTCAACCAACTTTACGAACTTGGTGTTTAGGGATGAAATGTTGGACGGACGAACATTTGTGCCTGGTTCACTCAATAATCCCTTTGGTGGCACCCCGAATAGCTATGGCGGAAGCTCAGTCTTAGAAATCTCCAACATCACGCTGCCAACCCGAACCCCTGTAACTGAA
>JBFLZA010001356.1:0-1307 GCA_040756535.1 Cyanobacteriota bacterium | reverse complement strand
AGCAACAAGTACCAGAGAAACCAGTATTTTGGGTTTTGAATTGTACCGTGGGGCACACGGGAACAAGACTCTGCAATGAGTCGAAAGCTTGAGGACAGAACCATCTCTGGTAAGTGCTCCGAAGCTGTACTTATTAAGTGGACTGAATGATACAAGAATCTCTGCCCTTCTAGGGCGGAGAGTTGTCAAGACGTTGTTCCTCAGCAAACTCCTGAAATGAACGGGAACGCCCTGCCTCAAAAGCATCTAAGCCACGCTGAATCCCTGCAACAGCTTCTTCTGAGTCTTGCAACTCCCATTCCAAAATCCGAGCTAGCAATTGGGCAGCAACAACACTAATATCTTGCCCTTGTTGTGCAGCTTTTTCACGAAGTTGCGCTTCGACTTCTGGACTAAGAGAGATAACTATAGACATATAACTCGTTTTTTCTGCTACCCGCGCCTGTGTTGGTCATTCTAGCAAACCATTGTTAATGAAATTTGTTCCAACTCTTCCCATTAGTTCGTCAGCTAGCTAGTCTGCGACATATTTAAGGTTTCTCTCGCTCATTTTTGCTTCAGGCTCACTGCCATCTAAATGTAATAACGAGGCGTAATTGCGATCGCTTCTTACCTGGCTTTAAAATCAAGCTTCATCCACCATCTCTAAAATCTGATTGTACAGGGCTGAAGATACTCTAAATTCTGATGTAGCGATCGTGGCATCCAGTAGGGGTTTGACGGCAACAATTAGATTTTGGTGTTTAGCCTCGACTAAAATACCTAACAGTCCAGTAATCCTTAGCCCTAAGCGATCGGCTTCTGCTCTGCCGCGACGCTCATCAATTAATAGTAAATCTGCGCTAAGTTCTAGAGCAAGGGCGATCGCTTCAGACTCTCCAGGGTCTAACCTCACTTCGCGCTGAAGTCTTTCAACAGCATTGCGATTTACAATTTTTCTAACTTCAAGCCAAGGAGCAGCTTGAACTTCGAGGGTTCCGGGAACGGGAGGATCGATGTCTGCAAGTTCGCGATAAACTGCTTCGGGAATAGTGACTTGATTATAGAGTTGAGGTAGAAGGTGCAAGTGTTGAATTGCTGCCAAATTTGTAATAGCTGATGTATCGCTGATAACAATCAAAGCCGTCCCAACTCCCGCAAGTTTTTTAAGTCAAGCTCAAAGTCTTCAACATCGTAGGAGTAAAGCGGGATATTTCGCTGCTTGAGGAGTTGGCGAAAGGCATGAGGTTGCATATCCACTAATTGACTAGCATAGCCCAAGGTTAAGCGACCTGTCTGGAACAGATACAACGCAATTTCTTGGCGAA
>JBFLZA010001355.1:0-1308 GCA_040756535.1 Cyanobacteriota bacterium | reverse complement strand
AGAAACTGGCAGTAGAGTTCCTTTTTACACTTAGGTTTCATCTGGCCTCACCTCCTCTCTGGTGAAACCAGATCTATTTTATCTCAAGTGAAGATTAATGCGTAAGTCCTGTATTACTTGACCTTCTTGCTCCATTTGTTTAAGTTCCTCAAGGTCTTTGACACTCTGGGTATTATTTAAGATGGCATCAATGACGCCTTCTTCAGTAGGCTCAAGTTGACTAAGCTCCACTTCTGAGATTGGGCCGATGGTAAAAGAGGTTTCTGTTAGTTGATCAAGTTTAAAAGTGACAAAAGTGCAAGGACGACTTTCTTCTTCTTCGATATTGACAGAGGCCAATAAGTCTCTCTCATCCCAGGGGCCGTCTTTGCCTCTTAAAACAAGCTGTAGTTGATCTGGCCCGGCAGGAAGACCCAGGGCTTTTCTAAACTCGAAGAGTTGATGATAGACGGCTGCTTGATCTTCAAGGCTGCCGCCGCCACTGAAAGGTAAGTGCCAGGCATAGAAGGCTCGGGCGTTTTCTTGGTCAAAAATATCGCCTTCGTTATATAGTCTAAGTGAGGCGGCTGTGGCCTCTAGCCAATTGGATCCAAGAGGCCTTCGGGGACTGTAGTGGCCTAGGGTAGTCATGTCTATATCGGCTGGCCAGATTCCAAATCCATCAGCTGTCCTGGCTCCAAAGTCTACTCCTTGGACGGCGGTGGCTCCATAAGTTAAGACTCGGCCGCCAATAGTCAGAGCTCGACCGGCAGTTTTGAGATACCTAAGGATACTTGAGGGAATCTGGACCCTAGCTGGACCCTAGTAGGAACATTGACTGTTTTAGGTTGAGCATTGACAACTTCTATGAGAAGCACTTCTTCAGTGTCGTCTACTGCATTTACTAGTCTACTGCATTTACTAGCTGATTAGCTCCTGGCGCTATTTCTGCAACGGTTGCTTCTGCGGTAGCTGCTCTCGGTGCGGTGATTATTAAACCTTCTGGAAGGAATGGTTCTACTGCGTTTTGAGCGGCGGCAATGGCTTCTTCCATGCTGCCGCCGATTTGGTGGACTGCTCGTGCGGCGGCCTCGGCTTTAGATACAACAGTGCTCACTACATCATAGGGAAGGCTCTGGATTAAGATATTAGCCGTCTCTTGTCCGCAAACATCGGTGGTCATAGCTATTTGAAACCAATTCTTAAAATCAACTTCATACCAGATTTCGTTAGCAACTCTATGGAGAAGTCGGAGTCTAGCCAATTCTGTCTCTAGCGCCGTTGTTTCTAGGCCTTGAAGCCTAGCATTGTAGAGCCTGTTCTCAACGT
>JBFLZA010001354.1:0-1309 GCA_040756535.1 Cyanobacteriota bacterium | reverse complement strand
ACCAGCTCCGCATCCCCTGGCTGATTAACCACAATATTTCTGATGCTCAAGGCTCTCATGTCTTTGTAGAAAGCGCTGAAACCGTTGCCAATTCCTTCGCAAAACATGCGGATAGAGAATACTTCTGCTCAACAGTTTCGCGCGCCACCCTCCCAAGTTCCTCAGCTAACTCTTCTCTACTCAAAAGCGATGATAATTCGTTCTTGAGGGAGGCTATCTCGGTTCTTACAATCAGGCCATCCTGCCCATGCTGCATTACATTCGTAATGCCCGGTGCCTCGACGCCCAAGCAGGCCATGCCGCAAGCCATTGCCTCTATCAACGCCTTAGGATGCCCTTCCCATTTAGAGGTAATCGCAAAAATGTGATGTTGGTTTAATATCTCAGGCAATTGCTCATTAGGAATGTTGCCCGGAAGGGTCAGCTTCAAGTTTACAGATCTTCCAAGACTTACCAACTTATCTCTCTCCAAGCCTCCGCCTACAATTGTCAAGGTGCAGTTGGGAATCGCAGCGCAGGCCTTTATCAGCAGATCGAATTGTTTAACCCGATCAAGTCTGCCCACAGAAATCACTGAGTTCGTTAGTCGCTCTACTCCAGACATTGGTTTAAATAAATTCGTGTCCACAAAATTTGGCACCACTGATATTTTATTCTCAGGAATTCTGTATTTTCTTTGAACCCATTCCGAAAGTTCTTTTGTGGGTATTTGGCAGTATGTAGCCTGCTGAAAGGCTTTCGCCTCCATCCACTGATAAAGCCGCACCTTGGGTGTCAGACCTGCTGTTGTTTCAAGATATGCACCGTGCACATATCCGCAGCGAAGAAGGATAGGCTTCATCCATTTCACGGCGGCCCTAGTATAAAAGTATGCGTGATTAGCTTGATTTGTTTTTATCACATCAGCCCATTTGCCCAATTCTTTATGTGTCCATGGCAAAAGCCAAAGCAAACGATGATGATATGGGAAGCGAACTGCTTCTATCCCCTTTGGCAATGCAGGGATGTCACCTTTGTCGAACGTAAGTATCTTTACTTTCCATCCCCTTCTAACATACTCCACGTAAGGCTTCAGTTCGCGATTGAGACTACCAATTTTTTCCCAATCGTTCAATCTAATCCCTGGAGTCATGCAGAAAAGAAGATTAGGCATGTAAGTTAATTTTTCTCATCGCAACGCGATATTTAAGCCTTGAAGTGACTCGATTATATTCAAGATGCAGCTTAAGTTTAATAAAGCGTATCAAGGTCAACTTCTTAGGTTTGTAATCCTTCTTAGATAGTTCGTTCCAAATACGGTCGAACAAAT
>JBFLZA010001353.1:0-1310 GCA_040756535.1 Cyanobacteriota bacterium | reverse complement strand
ATATATAAAGCACTACCGCAACAATAAAGCCAGTCACGTTTGAATCAATAATCACTGCGCGAGCCCCAGCAAAACTTGCATCCACTGCCTTACGCAGAGGCACCCCGGCCGCAAGCTCATCCCGCATACGCTCATAAATGAGAATCGATGCGTCAATTGCCATACCAATGGTTAAGAGGATACCGGCAATACCGGGCAACGTCAAGGTGGCATGAAGCATCGCAAGTAAAACCAAGGAAAGCAAAAGATTATAAATCAAAATAATGAAAGCTATCAATCCAGCTAACTTGTAAAAGAAGAGACAAAAAATAATTAATGCCGCCATACCAACCGTACAGGCCAAAAGCCCACTGTTAATAGCCTCGCTACCAAGGCTCGGTCCAATATGACGCTCCTCTTCAAAAGTCACCGGAGCAACAAATGCGCCAGAGGACAACATAGTCGCCAACTTTTCCGTTTCTTCAGGAGTAAACCGAGCACTTTCAATATAACCAGATGAACGAATAGCAGTATTTGCAACAGGATCACTAATCACAACCCCGTCAATAATGATTGCTATTCTACGCCCAATATTTGCACTCGTAAGTTGATAAAATCGCTCCCCGCCAAGCGGCTTAAATTCAAAATTTACAACCGGCTTTGCACCCAAATTTCCCCCAATGCCAGCACGAGCAGTCTTAAGAAGCTTACCAGTTAAATCAGTGTAGTTTGAAACCATGTAAAATTCAGTCGGCCGCCCCTCACTCTTTTCACCAGGGACAATCATCATACCTTCGGGCATCGCTCCACCATATTTATCAAGCAGTTCTTGCTCCGTTGGCGCAGAATCCTCGACAAGCTTTATTTCAAGGAGAGCAGATTTGCCAATAACTGATTTTGCCTGTTCAATATTGTGAACATTAGGAAGCTCAATAATAATGCGCCTATCACCCTTTTGAGCAATAGTCACTTCACCAACACCAAATTTATTAATGCGGCTTTCAAGTGATCTGATATTACTTAGAAGTGCATCACGACCTATCTGATCAGCAATCGCTTTTGGTAGCTGCAAAGCAAGGGTCACTTCATCCCGCTTTTCAATCGAAACTTTAAGTTCAGGAGCAATTTGTAGAAGATACGTGTACGCAACAGCTGTATCCTGCCCTGTAGCAAAAGCAAGCTTTGCCATTACTTTTCCAGGCTCAAACATTTTAGAAACAGGAACCGGCTTGCCATCAGCACGAAGTCTCGTTTCAATCTGTTCTATGCGCTCAATCAACTCAGCCTCACCAGCCTTCTCAAGCTGGACGTCAAGCGTCATGTAAGTGCCG
>JBFLZA010001352.1:0-1311 GCA_040756535.1 Cyanobacteriota bacterium | reverse complement strand
ACCTATTGACAAAGAAAAGCGAGAGTTAATAGATCGGCTATTACTAGAAAAAATACCTTTAGCTGGAATCGTGAGAGCTACAGGAGTTTCTGAACGGTGGCTACAGTACTATGTCAATCAAAAATTAGGAGCAGTCAAAAGAAAAGTGCAAGTAACCTCAAAAAAAAAGGGTAAGCTAATAATTCAATGTGATGAAATGTGGTCATTTGTAGGATGTAAGGGTAACAAGCAGTGGATTTGGCTGGCAATTGATATATTAACTAAAGAAATTGTAGGAGTATATATTGGTAAAAGAGATGAAACTGGTGCGATAGGGTTGTGGGATTCTTTACCTGCTGTTTATCGCCAATGTGCTGTCAGCTATACAGACTTTTGGAGCGCTTATCAAATCGTTTTTCCTAAAAAAAGACACAAATCAGTCTTCAAGGATAGTGGTCAAACGAACTATATAGAAAGATTTAATAATACGATGAGACAAAGAATATCCCGTTTGGTAAGAAAAACTCTTTCGTTCTCTAAAAAACTCTCCAATCATATAGGAGCTATTTGGTATTTTATTCATGAATATAACGCCAGTTTATCTATAGAATGAAAAGCTGGCGTTATCATTACTATGCAGGACTACCCAAAATCCAAACAGCCCTCCAGGAAGCCATGACTCTAGCCTACGCCAGCGAACTCACGCTTGAACAATACGAGTTGTTTGAATCCCTCCTGACTCCTGCATCCCAGAGGGGTAGACCCCGCTGCGTCAACCGGATGCAGGTCATGCAAGCCATCCTCTATGTGCTGGTTAGCGGTTGTGCTTGGCGACTGTTGCCCAAGGAGTATCCGCCCTACTCAACAGTTTACTACTACTTCCGCAAGTGGCGGGATGACGGGAGTTGGAAGCGCATCCACGACCATCTCGTGGAGTGGGTGAGGGTCGATGCTAACCGCAACAGTACTCCAACGGCTGCCAGCCTCGATTCCCAAACCGTCCCCACCGCTGTGATGGTTCACCAAGCCGTTGGCTACGATGGTGGCAAAAAAATCAAAGGTCGCAAACGTTTCACCTTGGTCGATACGTTGGGATTGTTGATTGCCGTGCGAGTCGTTGCTGCCAGTGTGCCAGAACGCGAAGGAGCCAAGCAATTGCTCCTTACTCTCCATCAAGAGCGTCATCGGGTGCCTCACCTCGCTCGTATTTGGGTGGATGGGGGCTTTTCTGGAGAAGACTTTCTGCACTGGGTCATCGATCCCTTTCGCTGGATTTTAGAAGTTGTCCTCCGACCAGAAGGAGCCAAAGGGTTT
Source organism: Cyanobacteriota bacterium (assembly GCA_040756535.1). Classification (GTDB taxonomy): domain Bacteria; phylum Cyanobacteriota; class Cyanobacteriia; order Cyanobacteriales; family Coleofasciculaceae; genus JBFLZA01. The sequence continues at coordinate 18 of JBFLZA010001352.1, read as the reverse complement.
GTGCTGCTCCCGAAGCGT
>JBFLZA010001351.1:0-1315 GCA_040756535.1 Cyanobacteriota bacterium | reverse complement strand
GCAGGACTCTACGACTCACAAGGACGCTACGAGCAAGCCGAACCTTTGTACCTGCAAGCCTTGGCACTGTTGAAGCGCCTGCTGGGAGAAGACCATCCCCAAGTTGCCACCAGCCTCAACAATCTGGCAGGACTCTACGACTCACAAGGACGCTACGACCAAGCCGAACCTTTGTACCTGCAAGCTTCAGGACTCAACAAACGCCTACTGGGGGATACTCATCCTCGTGTGGCTACTGACCTCAACAATCTGGCAGGACTCTACCAATCACAAGGACGCTACGACCAAGCCGAACCCTTGTACCTGCAAGCTTTGGAACTCAAGGAACGAGTGTTGGGGGTTAATCATCCCAGCACTGTTACTACCCGTGAAAATCTGGCTATTCTCCGGCAGGAGAGAGGCACTCACTAATTCGTAGTTGAGACAAGAGCTTACTCGCGCCGTTTAACTTGGTCAAACGCTTCACACAGTTCCTCAAACGTGCAGCCAAGAACATCGATTAAAAGCCTAACGTGCTTTAGCCGTGGTTCCGTCTTGCCATTTTCCCATTCGCTAATGGTGGTAATGCTGACATCAAGGGCAACAGCTAGCTTCATTTGAGTGAGGTTCGCACGTTCCCTCAATTTTGCAAGGGTCAATGGTTGACCTTCTTGGCTTTCCATCATAGACTGATTTTGTTAAACAAAAGTTTAACGGCTAATCCAAATAAAGCAGACAACTCGGAAAGCCGCCGTCAACGGTTAATCTGAGTTTTCTGCCCTTACCTAGTGTGCCAGAGGAGCGGACAGTTGTTCGGCTAACTTTCGCATGACTGTCTGCCACCCCATGGCTCTAGACACTTCGCCTTGATTACAGAAAAAAGCGATCGCACATTTTCGCGATCGCCCAAACAATCCATCTTTTCAATTTCTCATGAAAAAACCATTTTCACCTAGATCGACTCGATCTAGGTCAGAAGGCTTACGCATTTCTCAAGAAATCGCCGCCATTCAAGCCGCCCTACACAAGCAGGGCTACCGAACCCGTAAGCAACCCAAACAGCCAGCCTGGAAAGTTTTTACCTCTTCCCGCAAGAAGGCTCCCGTCATAATCGCGAGATTTGACGGTGAGATGAATTGCGGTCAACAGGAGCGAATCTTAACAGTTCTACCCATACTTGTAATAGGTAAGACATGATATCATTCTCTGATGTTAGTACTCGAAGCCAAGCTAAAAGGAACCCCTACACAGTACAACAAGTTGGATGAAGCAATCCGCACAGGACAATTCATCCGCAATACTTGCTTGCGTCACTGGGAAGACAATAAAGGGGTCA
>JBFLZA010001350.1:0-1319 GCA_040756535.1 Cyanobacteriota bacterium | reverse complement strand
AAACGTGACAGTTCCCATCCAAGTGTTTAATCACAGGGACACGGGCTTCATTGCTGATACGTTCAATCAGGCCTTTGCCTCCACGTGGAACAATCACATCGACAAATTCAGTGAGTGTAATCAGTTGCCCCACGGCTGCGCGGTCTGCGGTGTTAATGACTTGAACCGCATGTTCAGGTAAACCCGCCAGTTTTAAACCGCGTTGAATGGCTTCAGCAATGGCTTTATTTGATTCGAGCGCTTCAGAACCACCACGTAAAATAATGGCATTACCAGACTTCAGTGCTAAAGACGCGGCTTCCAAGGTCACATTTGGGCGAGACTCGTAAATCATGCCAACCACGCCTAAAGGAACGCGCATCTTACCGAGCTGGATTCCTGACGGACGATAGGCCATATCGGTGATTTCACCAACAGGATCTTTGAGGCCAATCACATCTTTTAAGCCTTGCAACATGCCTTTAAAGCGTGCGGGAGACAGTTCTAAGCGATCAAGTAAAGCACTGTCTAAGTTGTTGCTGTGCGCTTTGTTCATATCTGCTTGGTTCGCCGCTAAAATAGTGGGCTCACTGTTGACTAAAGCAGTATAAATAGCTGACAACGCGTTGTTTTTAGTTTCGGTAGAGGCACGCGCCAAAATACGAGAAGCTTGACGTGCTTGCTGTCCTACCGTTTGCATATATTGTTCAATCGACTCTTGCATAGCGGGTTGATCACTTAGAAATTTCACAGAAGATAGTAACAGCCTAACACTCGACCGCATAGTCTCTACATGAAAAATCCAGCGTATAGGCGGGCTTATACATATTTTGAAATTGTTTTTTATCTAAAACATGATGAGCGGTTATACAATCTGTTGCGTGTAAAACAGTGCTCTGTATAGAATGAATTTTAGGACATGAAGTCCTTGCATAATTATTACAAAACTGAACACCCTGTTGCCGTTGACAGGCGTGATCGTGCATTTCTTGCAAAACAAAAAGTACAGGCAAGAGTAGAGGGAAGGAACATGAATTCTATGATTCAAAGGGATGCCGAGCTGAATGACGCGAATTTACGCTTAGGTTTTTTCGATGTTTACCATCGTAACAGCTTTAAAGAACCTGCACGAACCACATGGATTGAGGGCTGGAAAGTCGAATACATGGCGATTGCTCGGCCAGAGTCATTCCATCGCACGCCTATCGTGATTATTGGTGGAGCGTTTCAAAACTTTAATTCCTACAAATACTGTGTTGAGCAACTGCTCGATGCCGGTCCGATTGTCCTGATTGATCTGCCTTCAATGGGCGCCAATCAACAAATTCGTAATATCGATA
>JBFLZA010001349.1:0-1320 GCA_040756535.1 Cyanobacteriota bacterium | reverse complement strand
CTGGGTGCCGACCAACATTACGCTTTCTGGGTCACTTGTTGTTTCCAGAGATGCAACCTGGGTTGGTCAGAGATTCACGAGGGGTACGTCTAATGCAAAAGTGGCCTCCTTTAATCTGACTGCTTCCTCTGCGGGGGATGTTAAAGTGAGCTCTGTGCAGGTTTCCTGCAGAGGTTGTTCGTATTCCAGTCAATACGGTTTTGACCTGGGTAATGTAAAGTTGTGGTCCAATGGGACACAGATTGGGAATACGGCCAGTTTTTCTTCTGGAGCCCCGACTCTTACCTTTAACCCATCTAGCCTAACGATCCCCAGGGGTGCCACAGTTAATCTGGTTGTAACTGCCGACATTCTAAACAGTACCCATCCTACTAATAACAGCTTCTATATAGAGTTGACTAAAATTGACTCTCCTCAGGCAGTAAACGGAATTCCGGTTTATGGACCGAGTAATATCATAGAAGCTACGAGTTCAGTTTTAGCGCCCAAGATATCCTACATATCCCAATCTTCCGCCTATCCCGGAGAGGAGATCAGTTTGCATGGCAGTAACTTTGTAACTGCCAACGAACAGTATCCTTATGTGGTTATGTACTATAGCAATGGCTCCGAGGCCAAGACCATATCTCCCAACACTAAAAGCGCAGGGATGCTTACTTTCTCTGTGCCATCCGACTTGGCCCCAGGAGGATACTCCCTCAAGGTGACTCTTAAGGGTAGCAATATTCCGCCCAGCAACGAGTATATGCTGACCATACTTTCTCCTGTGGTTGACAAAACCTACCATCCCGCCGACACCAACAAAGACCTCCGGATAACCATCAGTGAACTCACCGCCTATGGCAATAAGGAGCATGCCGCTTCTGCGTCCAATATCTGGCGTAATGGAGAGTATTACAAGTGGAGCGGAACAGATTGGGTGCCGACCGGGGGCCTCTTACTCATGTCTGATTCCGCCAAGCAGATGGCGAGCACCTTGGACATAATGAGAGCGATGTTGGAAGAGATGATGAATTCTTTAGGTAGATAGATTTACTCGACTAATAGAAGAAAAAGCCCAACGCAAATGGGCTTTTTCTGGGCATGAATCGGAGCTTGCTCAACAAAGAGGACTTGCTATAATAAATCTCATAAAAGGCCTCAACAAAAAACCAATAAAAACTCAAAAGATGAGTAGAAAAATCATAGTCGGCTTGCTCGGTGTTTTGCTAATTCTGCCCGCCACTGGCTCCGCCCAGAGCATGTCCGACCTACAGGCGCAGATAGCCAAGCTGATGCAGCAAATCCAACTACTTCAACAGCAAGTTTCTCAACAACAAG
>JBFLZA010001348.1:0-1321 GCA_040756535.1 Cyanobacteriota bacterium | reverse complement strand
GGCGATCGCCTTTACGAATGACCGTGGAAAAACAAGGTCAGGAACTGATTGTCAATCAACTATCAGATGGTGAGAAATGCTTGTTAGCAATGGTGGGAGATTTGGCTAGACGGTTAGCGCTTGCAAACCCAACTTTAAAAAATCCGCTCCAAGGCGAGGGTGTTGTTCTCATCGACGAAATTGAACTGCACCTTCACCCAAAATGGCAACGCGAGATTATTCCCGCGCTAACAAGAACATTTCCTAATTGCCAGTTCATCGTCACAACCCATTCCCCACAGGTAATCAGCGAAGTTAAACCTAATGGAATCTATATTCTAGAGGCAACATCTGAAGGTGTTGTTGCTAAACGTCCAGAAAGTTCTTTTGGTAGAGACAGCAATCGTATTTTAGAAGACCTCATGGGTGTTTCAGCCCGTCCGCAGGAAATTAAGGACGAACTCTTGGAGTTATTTCGACTCATCGACAAGGGGGATCTTGATGGTGCTAGACAATTACGCCAACAAATCGCTGACCAAATTGGAACTGATGAACCAGAGTTTGTTAGGGCAGATGTACTTATGCGGCGAAAAGAAATTCTTAACCGATGAAGTACATCAGAAAAAGCGAGGAGCCGGAAAGTTTCACCAAGTGGAAAGCGCTCGCTAACGAAGACTGGACACCCACTTATGATGACCTACGCAGACAAGAAAAAACAGATGTTTGTAATAGGTTGCTGCAAGAGCAAGGTTATACCTGTTGCTATTGCGGAATGCGTATTGCTAGAGAAAATAGCCATATCGAACATCTAAAACCCCAAAGCTCCTATCCGCATCTAGCGCTGGACTATACAAATCTGCTGGCTTCATGCCAAGGAGAAAGTGAAGAACCACCCCCACTGCCCGTTCATTGTGGGCACAAAAAAGATGACTGGTACGATGAGCATTTAATGGTTTCTCCTTTAGATGCGAATTGCGCTAATTTCTTTAGGTATTCTGGTTCTGGAGAAATCCTACCAACAGACGATTTAGGCAAGCAAGCAATAGCAGCAACAACGATTTCTCAGCTTGGGCTAGACATTGACAAGCTGAGGGCGATGCGGCGCGAGGCGATTGATGGAGTCTTGTTGGCTATCGAGGGACTGACGGACGAAGAAATACAGCAGTTTGCTCAAAGCTACGAGCAGTTAGATAGAAACGGACAATACACGCCGTTTTGTACTGCGATCGCTTATATCCTCAACGAATACTACCCTTAAGGCTGAGCTAGATTAAGGGATAGGAGGAAATACGCGAACTGACAAGTCAGCGCTAGGCTAACGCCTCGCTTCGCTGTTTTCATG
>JBFLZA010001347.1:0-1322 GCA_040756535.1 Cyanobacteriota bacterium | reverse complement strand
CCTGGTGCATGAACAACAGTGATATTATCCTCTGATACACCATGACGTTTCAATGTATCAATTGCACCTTCTAATAGATGTTCGACAACAAAACTATTAAAACGACCCACTAAAATCGCATAACGGCCTTCGCTAGCGAGATGTAACATACCTTCAATACGGCGAATTGCCATAGCAACCTCGATGATTTTTTAAGTTGTTTGATGTGCGGTGATATATTCCACCACTTCTAAATTAAACCCAGAGAGTGCATTAAAGCGTAAAGGTGAGCTCAAAAGCTTCATCTTTTCTACGCCTAAATCACGTAAAATTTGTGCGCCTACCCCAATGGTTTGGTACTGCTGAGATAAAGCAGCATTGGATTTGGTCGGTTTTGGTGTTGTAAGGCTGTCTAGCGCTGGACCTAGGTCTTGTAAGTGACGTTGACCAATCCAAACCAAAACACCACGATCGCTACTTGCAATTTCTTGCAGCGCTTTGTCGAGATTCCATGCTGGCTCGCCGTCCTTTTTATTGAACTTAAGCAAGTCACGAACAGGGTTGAAACCATGAACACGAACGGTGGTTACCCCTTCTTTTGGTTCACCTTTCACCAAAGCCAAGTGAATATCTGGATTGCCTAATTCGCGGTAACGGTATAAGTCAAACGTGCCATATTCGGTATCAATGCTTTGCTGATCAATCCGTTCAACGGTTTGTTCATTGGTCATACGATAGTGGATCAGATCCGCGATGGTACCAATTTTTAAACCATGCTTTTCAGCAAAAATTTCAAGATCGGCACGACGCGCCATTGTGCCATCTTCATTGATGATTTCACAGATGACTGATGCAGGCTCTAAACCCGCTAGACGAGATAAATCACAACCTGCTTCGGTATGACCTGCGCGGTGTAGAACGCCACCAGGCTGCGCCATCAATGGGAAAATATGACCTGGTTGAACGATGTCTGATGGTTTGGCATGTGCTGCTACTGCCGTTTGAATGGTATGCGCACGTTCCGCAGGTGAAATCCCTGTAGAAATCCCTTCTGCCGCTTCAATTGAAAGCGTGAAGTTGGTGCCATGTTGTGCGCCATTGGCATCGACCATCAAAGGAAGATTCAATTGTTTACAGCGATCACGGCTGAGCGTTAAGCACACCAAACCACGTGCGTGGGTGATCATAAAGTTGATGTCTTCTGCGCGAACATGGGTTGCTGCGATAACTAAATCACCTTCATTTTCACGATCTTCGTCATCCATCAGGATAACCATTTTACCTGCACGGATATCTGCAACTAGCTCTTCAACGGTATTGAGCGGCATCAACCTTCACCTTCA
>JBFLZA010001346.1:0-1326 GCA_040756535.1 Cyanobacteriota bacterium | reverse complement strand
CATGGCTTCTCTACGAGAGGCTGCGCCAACGCTTAAGGGAACTCTAAAAAATAAATTATCCTAATTTCTGGACTCAACACAACTAGTTTCTCTCCCTTGCCCCGTGCCCTAAATGCGTACCCCATTGGGGAAGCAAGCTACGCGTAGCGTCCCGCAGGGATGGGATATTTTTTTAGTTGGAAGTCCCTTGTAGCTTTGCTACCATTTCTGCACGCGCCGAAACCTTCAACTTACGAAACATCCTCTTCAAAGCTTGTTTGACAGAATTTTGCGTAATCCAAAGTTTTTCCCCAATTTCCGCGTTTGTTAACCCTTGTGCCACTAACTCGGCAATTTCTAACTCACGCGCTGTTAAAGGACTTCCTAAAAGGGTATTGGATATTTTTGGTTTTGACCGTAAGGTTGCCATTTTGGCGGACAAATGAATACATAAGGCACTTAGATCAGCTAAATCGTTGCCATTAAAAGCAGGATTTCCCTTGTCACGAGCCAAGTTAAGCGTTCCTACAAGACGACCATCGCAAACAATTGGCCCAGTCATCACGTGTTCGTGATCAGAACGCGAGCAAAAATGCTTCCAGTCTTTTGGTGATAATAATAACTGTTCATGGGCGGGAGCGTGACGCTCAACCACGTAGCGCCCGACTGGATTGCTTTCTAAGCATACTGCCGGGATGCCCTGAACATCGATTTGGGTCGTTGGTTGCTCATCTAGGAGATAAATGCCCCAATTTTGTACGCCAAAATGGTCACTAATTTTATCCGTGAGAGCTAGTTTTAATTCTTGCTCATTTTGGACATTAGCGATCGCATGAAATACAGCGTGGAGAGAATTGACCATAAGTGTACCCAGTTGGGGACTATCCAAGCCTCAACAATTACTTCTATGCTAATACCAAGAAGACTAAAACGCTAATTACAGTAGCGACTAGGAGAAGCACATGACAGTTACACAACTCTCTGCTCAGGAACTTTTCCGGGCTGCTTATGAGAACCGCTACACTTGGGACAAGAATTTCCCTGGTTATACCGCAAATATTACCTTTAAGCATGATGATAAAGTGTTTACAGGCAAAGTTATCATCAGTGCCAATCTCAAAGCCGAAGTTTTAGATGTAGATGACGAGCAAGCCCAGAAGGCAATTCATGGTCAAGCATGGGAGATAGCAATTCACCGCATCCGCCGCAGCTTTGAAGATACTCACAGCGCCAATACGTTTAGTTATGGTAAAACTGACGAAACTGGTGCAGTTGAGCTTTTAATGGGTGGTAAGGCTGAGGGCGATAAATACAAAGTCCGCAATAATGAAGTATGCCATGTTCACC
>JBFLZA010001345.1:0-1326 GCA_040756535.1 Cyanobacteriota bacterium | reverse complement strand
GATAACAGATTATTTGTCGCTATTAACACATTAGTGTCGTTAATCAAAAAACCTTTCAAATCTTTTACAATAGGGGTTTTGGGTCAAGTAACACTTTGGTAGGAATTCCTCTTTAAAGCCATAATTGTCTTAACTCAAGCTTTTCTTCATCCAAATATATCTAGGTTTTGGTAGCGATAGAAACGCTCAACGACAACGATTTGTTAAGACGACAAATAATCTGTTATTCGACATAAGGCTTGAATTCTACTCGACCGCTACTCCTCAAACCGAATTAAAAGCTTGTGCAACAATTGAGCAAGAACTTTGCATTCCGCTTCCTCTAAAACGATAAGGACGCGATGCCCATTGGCAACATGAGCTTCAACAGCTTTTTCAATCACGTTGAAACCTTGGTTGGTCAACTGAACTAGCATCCCTCGGCGATCGCTTGGATCAGGAATACGCTTCACAAGGTCAGCTTGTTCTAAGCGATCAATACGATGAGTCATTGTGCCAGATGAAACCATCAGAGCGTTAAACAGATCCGTTGGCGAAAGCTGATAGGGATGTCCCGATCGACGCAGGGTAGCCAGCACGTCGAATTCTCCAGGATTTAGCCCAAACTCGGAAACCGTTTCTTGAATAGAGCGATCGAGGTGCTTAGCTAGCCGTGCCATACGCCCAATCACGCCCATTGGCGATGCATCTAAGTCAGGACGCTCACGCTGCCATTGCCCCAAAATCTTATCGACTGGATCGCCATTCTTCATTGAATTGAAATGATACCCGCCTAAAAACCTTGAATCAAACATCTTAACATCAAGATAAATGCGAGAATCTTGACGTAGAGTATCTTGATATTAAGACAAACCTCATGAAGACAGCTACTGCTCGCCTGCCTGATGTTCTGCTGACTGCTCTAGCGCCAATGACCTGGGGAACGACTTATGTTGTGGCAACTGAACTTCTGCCGCCTAACCATCCGCTATTAGTAGCTGCCTTGCGATCGCTGCCAATTGGTATTCTGCTAACAGCCTGGTTGAGACAACTGCCTAAAGGTATTTGGTGGTGGCGTATTTTGCTCTTAGGCAGCCTCAATATCGGAATCTTTCAAGCGCTATTATTTGTGGCTGCTTATCGCCTTCCAGGTGGTGTTGCTGCAACAGCAGGCGCGATCCAGCCGTTATTAGTTGTATTGTTTTCCTGGATAATATTGAATGAAAAACCGTCTAAGCGGTCTATTGTGGCAGCGATCGCTGGCTTCATTGGTGTCGGATTGCTGGTTCTCGGTCCAACAGCACGCCTTGATCGTGTTGGCATTGTTGCTGCGATCGCTGGAGCCGC
>JBFLZA010001344.1:0-1327 GCA_040756535.1 Cyanobacteriota bacterium | reverse complement strand
CCAGAATTCCAGCTAGGCTATCGAGATGGGTACACTCACCAATCCCAGCAATCGGATAATGTAGACTACAAAGCCGGCTATCTTCACGGTACGAGAGATCGAGTCTTCTATCGTGACTGTTAATCTGAATGCCGGCAAATTAAATGGCTGAACTCTCAAAGTCCAGTCACACGCAGCCATGTTCTCATCTATTTCATCTGCTGGAAAATTACTGGCCGCTAAAACATTAAAATGCAGTACAACATTTGAACTGGGCTAAACGCTAAAACTCTTGACAAAAACGTATTATTATGAATTTTGAAATGATTTGATGTAGTGGGTTGAAGGTGTAGTGGGGTAGTTATACGCCCAATTTGTAGGTAAGATGAAGAGCATTTAATATTTCATTGTCTCATGGAATGAAAATTCGCCTAGAGCCTCTATAGTCATCAATATCAAGCACAATCTGAATTAGACGTTCAACACAGCGTTCTCGATATTCAGACTCATTCAGCAGTCGATCAGCATTTCCAATTGTGATCACCGGCAATGAAGTTGGGGTATTTTCTTCACGCATGACTTGCTCTAGTGAGTCCTTATCTTTCATACTGCGATTGGCAGTCAGCAAAATCATCTGATTTTCTTGGGCAAGTTGCCAAACTCGCCGATCATCACTATCGATTGGCAACTTCATCTGTGCAAATGTGACAAACTGAATCGGCACTATATCGAGCCAACCTTGACTAGCGATCGCGCCAAAGAGAATGAGGGCGTGCCCTTTAAGATTATGATCGATCAGAAAAATCATACCTAGGATTCACGCTTTGCCCTGGCTGCCTGAAGTTTTTCCCAAGCGGCTTCGGTTCCAGGCTTTGCCGGCAAAGTTGCAATTCGAGCAATTAGCTGACGATTTTGTTCTTCATAATACTGCCGCAGTTCTTCGGCTTCCTTCAGAACTTGTTGGTACTCTGCTTCGACTTCAGCCCGATGAGTTTCAATGTAGGAAAGAGCAGCGTTGATTTGCTCCTCACTCAAGTCAAACAGAGAAGCAATAAACTTCGAGGGATACTGGGCAGTCACGTAGTCCATCACATCATAAAGGGTGATGCGAGTTCCGGAGATTGTCAGTCCTCGCTCGGTACGAATGATAGCCGGCTGTCTATGAGATCCTGGAGTCATACCCACAGCTTGCGTTCTAAAAGTTGTCTTTATCGTACCTCACAGAAAAACCTTGGTTGTTACCGGCACAGGTTTTGGAAAGGGAGAGTTTAAGCTATTTTTTAAGCCGATTTAGCTTGAGAGTCCCTCATCTAATCAAGCCTGCCGATCTAGTACACAGTCAAACAAG
>JBFLZA010001343.1:0-1328 GCA_040756535.1 Cyanobacteriota bacterium | reverse complement strand
TCATAGCGGCAGGGAATACTGCAATCAGAAAAGCTTGATTGTCGCGGACATGAGCCAAACTCGCTTGCACCAATTCCACGGATAAGGGATGCAACGGTGTGTAATCTAAAACCCGCTGCAACGTTTGCATTAATAAACCAAAATCTACCTCTACAGGCGGAGCAACCTCTAGGAGCTCAATCACTCCCCAATCCTTAAGTTCATCTCCTGTGAACGTCTCAAGCTGGATGCCAAGCTGAATCAGGTGCAAAAGGTTGTTAATATCTGCTGGGCAAATTTCTCGAAGATGCTGCCGAATTAACCAGACAACAGAATGTTCAACCAACGCTGAGTACCGTTCGGCTTCCGTGTGCAATACCTGCCTGAGTTCCTCAGTCCACCGTTCAACCTCTTCTGGGTCGCCACCCACCATCCCTAGCAACCAAGTGGTATGAGCTTCTGCCTCTTGCCCCTGCAACAGCAACGTCAACCCTAAATGCCAATAGTGGGATTTGACATCAGGTTCAGCATTAATTGCCTGCTCGTAGAGACTCGCTGCCTGACTGTAATTTCCTTGAATGATACATTGACGGGCTTGCTGCTGGCATCCAATGCTCTCATTTAAGGCGGCTTCATATGTCATAGGAATAAGCTAAAATACTTTACTTATATTGCCAATACAAAGGGTAGCGTGTACTGACGCTACCCTTTAATACTACAAACTCTGTTTAAACTAACAAGAACTTATTTGCCTAGAATGGTAAAGGCAGTAGGGCATGTATTGTTTTCAATCATCGTCGCAGTTATTGGCAGTGGGGCTGCACCGGGACTGACACTTTCACACAAAACTGCAATTGTGAGAACCTCGGACGTGGCAGCTCCCGCTGTTGTAGCAAGAGTACCGACTCCCCCCGAGTAAGCCTTGAGTGTAGGAGTGTTTCCTTTAGCATACGACGTAACTACACCACCCGCCGGAAGGCTAATCCCGTATACGAAGTTTGCTGTTTGGCTCTTGATACCAACTCCCAGCTGACCACTATCACTGGCAAACACACCCTGTTCCAACTGGTAAGCTTGTTGTGCCCGGTTCATCGCACCGACGTTTTGTCTAGCTTCAGCTTGCTTGGCTTTATTGGTTTGGCTCAGCAGTGAAGGCAAGGCGATAGCAGCCAGAATACCGATAATGATAACGACGACCAGCAGTTCAATTAGGGTAAAACCTTTGTCCTGTTTCTTTTGGTTGAGGTGTTGCAGGAACTTGGCTTTAAATTCTGTCTTCATGAGAGGCTTCTCCTTGAGGGGGTGGGATGCTTGTTTCTTATCTGCTGATGTTAACTTACCCACGTTTT
>JBFLZA010001342.1:0-1328 GCA_040756535.1 Cyanobacteriota bacterium | reverse complement strand
TGTTCCTTTTATCGTTTACGCCAGCGTTGATTTTGGAAGTGGTGTAACACCCATACAGTGTAATTAGTATAACTCGTTAAGCATGAAAAAAATATTTTCATGCATTACTATCCAAATCAAGGAGGATACCATGAGACGTAAACTTTTTCTATTAATCATTGTTATTCCCCTGGCAGGAATCTTCGCGCAAGAGAATTATGAGCCTGGCGTGATTTTACTGCAAGTTCGGCAAGCCGAAGTCGTGAGTTTTAGCAATGGACAAGTGATCAACGGCAGTCCGCAACTGCAAGCCGCGTTCCAGCAGTATCCCGTCATTCGCTCGCGTAAGTTATCGCATGTCAATGCCGAAACGGACGGTTGTTATCGAATCGAATTCCCTCTAGTATTTCCACTTGCGCGTATACAGTCCACTCTCTCTGCTTGTCCAGACATCAAGATTGTTACTTTGAATCATTATAGAATCCTTGCTGGGACTCGCAACGATCCTTTATGGACGGGTCAGTGGTCGTTGCAAAAAATTCAGATGTCAAAAGCCTGGGATGTCACCAAGCCCAGTAGCACGATTTTGATCGGGATTATGGATACCGGACTCGGTTATAACCATGTAGATCTATCTGATAATATTTGGATCAATCCCAATGAAATAGCTGGCAATGGTGTTGATGATGATGGCAATGGAAAAATTGACGATATTCGGGGCTGGGATTTTGTAGATAACGATAATAATCCGCAAGAGAGTGCTCTGACCCATGGGACAAGAGCAGCAGGTGTCATTGCAGCACGAACCTACAACGGTATTGGTCTTGCCGGCATCGCGGGCGGTTGGCAGAGCCAAGTGGGTGTCCGGTTAATTGGATTACGGATTGTCGAGGATATATTTGATGGGATATGGACTCAACAAAGAGCAAAAGAAGCAACTGATTATCTCACTTGGCTGAGGCAAAATTATGGCTACACCATCATTGCCAACATGAGCTTTCAGACTACAGGGGTCACAGATGAGCCGATGCCTCTTTTCCAGGCAAGTGTAGATGCAGCAAGAAATGCAGGTGTTATCACGGTTGCTGCTGCTGGGAATGTTGTTAATGATCCCAAAAGCCCTTATAAGCAACCCGCTGTTTCTTTGCTTCCTCTCCCTGCGCGATATCTCGGGGTGCTGGCTATCGGAGCGTCGCAAGATGGCGCAACGCTGCAAAGCGAATTGCGCTCTTCATACAGTCTCTATGATACTGAAGCCGGTAAATTGCTTATGGTTGCGCCGGTGGATAAGACGCCAAGCTTGAATTTGGTGACAACAATTCCCGGCAACCAGTACAGTTCGACATTCA
>JBFLZA010001341.1:0-1329 GCA_040756535.1 Cyanobacteriota bacterium | reverse complement strand
TAGTTCAATAACTTGTCTACCGCTGTAGACAAGTTATTTTTACCGCTTGACATCTGTATACAGATAGTTTAATCTTGTCTACAGGTAAGCAAGGGCGAACACTACAGACCTTAAAGGAACCCACGCTTACAGCAACTCTCCAGCCGCGTCTACAGCTTCTTGGTCAACTTCTAAATACCGGGGGAGAGCGCCAAGACTGCATGACAGGAACCCTTCTGGGCCTGCCAATTCTAAATCTGAAGTGCGCCACTGAATGCCTCCGTTGTTCCATTGGGGCCTCAGAACTGCTATAGCCAAGCATTCTTGAAAATAGAATTCGGTTTCACTTGCCGAAAGTAAAACCCGATACCGGATGCTGGGAGATTTAAACAGTTCTACAGCCATACGCCACGGCCTGTGAGCGCAGGAAACGACACGCGCTCGTAGACTGTTTATGGTTTTGCCGACATACAAACAGGTGTTGCAGGTATCGTCACTGTAGATTGCGTACAGCCCCGGCATTTTTGGTAATTCTTCAGCCGATTTAGTAAACTTCCACTCTGCACTTTGAAAGTCAGGCAATGAGGGATTGAAGCGAGCCTGCATTTGAACTCCTAAAACTCGATTGCAGAGAGAGCTTGGCGCTTTTGCTCTGGAGACACTTCTAGGTATCGCTGCAAAGTCCCTAGGTCGTTGTGTCCAGAGATATCTTGGATAACTCGCAGCGGGATGCCGGCTGATGACATCATCGTTAAAGCCGTCCGCCTAAAACTGTGAGTAGACACGCCCTCAACGCTAATCCGTCTACAGGCATCCTTGAGAATCTTGTCAGCCATGAAACGAGTGAGCGAACGTGCCGGCCTGCCACCAGGAAATAGAAAACCCGGTTTCGAGGGTTGGTACTCCGAGAGGAACTTTGCCAGTTGGGGTTTAACATCGACAGCACGAGTTTTCAGCTTGCCTTTCGTGGTAGATTTGCGAAAAGTCAGCATCCCACCTTTGATGTCCGTCGTTTGAAGCGCCAGCGCCTCAGATACGCGACAGCCAGTGAACAGACAAATAGCAAATAGACAACGGTCACGCGGACTCGTCAGCCCTTCAGCAAAAAGCTGCCTCAGTTCTTCTGGGGACAAAATTTTTCCCTGACCGTTACCGTTAACCTTCATCGCCTTTTTCTAGACCCCACCAAATTTAACGAAATCCCCATTTAGTGGATTATTGCGTCAAAACCAGATTATACCGTTGCAACCAAGGACGGAAGTCAGGCGATTAAGCAAACCTTATCCTTTAATACCCACAGTTGAAGGCTGAAAGGCTGATTCTCTCGTTTCTCCGATAAGGCTAAATTAT
>JBFLZA010001340.1:0-1332 GCA_040756535.1 Cyanobacteriota bacterium | reverse complement strand
CCTAGAAACAGCTCAAGCCATTCAGGTAGATCACTGGCGTGCCGAAGTATTGACAGCACTGGCAGATAAACTACCCGAAGCACTCCCACTCGCTCTAAATGCCGCACTAGCGATTCAAGATAATTCCTGGTGCGTCCATGCCCTAACGGCGCTGGTAGATAAACTACCCGAAGCACTCCCACTCGCTCTAAATGCCGCACTAGCTACACTAGTTATTCGGGAGAGGTTCTTCTCGAGTCCCTGTATATCAGAATTGACGGCACTGGCAGACAAACTGACACCAGATCTACTTCTCCAAGCCCTAGAAGCCTCCCAAGCAATTCAGGATGATTCCGAGCGTGCTCGGGTATTGACGGCACTGGTAAATAAACTACCTGAGCTACTTCCCCAAGCGCTAGAAGCTGCCCAAACAATTCAGGATGATTCCGAGCGTGCTCGGGTATTGACGGCACTGACTCTCCATTTAATTCATACTTCAAACTGCTTTAATCTTTGGAAAGACTTACTGCATTTGCTCTCCTATCGAACTCGATCTCACTTGCTAAGTGACATAGCAGCTCTGATACCAGTAATTTTCACTTTGGGTGGTGAAACTGCTGCTACAGAGGTGACTCAAGCGATTCAAGATGTAGCCAAGTGGTGGCCTTAGTTATCCCTCTTCCGTCAGTCTGGGGTAAAACCTTAATTTTCCGTTGGCTGTATCCTCACAAGCTCGTCAACTTATCCAAGAGTGATGAAAGAGCGTTATGCCTGAAACCTTTGCAACTCAGCTAAAAACGATCGCCTTTTCCGACTCCATTCAACAATTAAACAACGGCTTTACGGGTCGAACGTGGGTTCTCAATAAAATAGACCACTGGCTTCAACAAAAAGACCAGCGGTTTTTGGTTATAGCTGGAGAACCGGGAGTAGGAAAAAGTACGATCGCAGCTCACCTGATTCAAACCCGCAAGGACATTGTTGCCTATCACTTGTGTCAAGCAGCAGATTTGGAAACTTTGAAACCGGGACGGATTTTGCGATCGCTTACAGCTCAACTGATGGAAACAGTGCCAGACTACGGTCTAGCGTTGCTCAATACGATTAAGGCAACGTTGGAAGCTGATGTCAAAATCCAGGTTAAGCAAGCGAGTGATAGCAAGATTAGAGAAGTCTACATTGAAAACCTCAATCCAAGTGACCTGGAAAAAGAAGACTTGGAGAATGTACTGGATATTCTGATCCGGGCACCCTTGGCAGCCTTACCTAAACTCTACGACGAACGCCACAAGCCAGCTCCAGAACAAGCAATTTTCCTGATTGATGCCCTGGATGTGGCAGTTTCAACGGAAG
>JBFLZA010001339.1:0-1333 GCA_040756535.1 Cyanobacteriota bacterium | reverse complement strand
CCTTCAGGAATACGATCACATCAGTGATCCACAGGTAAAGGCAGTTTACGAGGAAATTCGCACTGAACTTGGATTTGGCATGGTGCCCAATCTTTTTAAATCGATGGCAAGTAATCCAGAGTTTTTGGAAGCCACCTGGAAAAAATTCCGTGCGATCGTGCTTGGGGGGGAGATACCCCGTACTATCAAAGAAATGATTGGCGTTGCCATTTCCCAAGCCAACAACAGTCAGTACGCACTCCAAGTTCACCTGCACGGGTTATCCGCACTAGGAATTAGTGAAGAAGTCCTCCAGGCACTCATTTGGGACTTTGCCAATTGTCCCCTACCCGATCGCGAAAAAGCGGCCATCCGCTTTGGTGTCCTTGCCGCCACCAAACCTCAACAGTTGACAGAGGCAGATTACCAACAGCTAGAAGAGTTGGGACTCGATCGCACAGAACTCTTTGAGCTCATTGCTACTGCCAACTTATTTACAGCCATCAATCAATATACGGATGCGATCGCCTTAGAAATCGATCAAATATAAATTAAATTTAATTTTATGTGTTCCTACCCCTTTTCCATCAGTGGCAGGAAGCTCGAAACTCAAGATCGCGAAAAACTACTTCAAATCACCCGGCAACTCCTCACAGAAGTCCAAGCACTATCTAGCCGGATTGCTGCCGTTAATGAAATTGCAAATGCGATTAACCGCTGCCTCACCTTAGATGAAATTATTCAGATAGTCGGCAAGAAAGCTAAATGGTTGCTGGACTTCAAGCACTGTAGTATCTGTTTGCAAAACTACGACGGTTCAACGCGACTTGTGACGCTGTTTGGTCCATCAATGGAGTGCGATTCTCGGATCTTCTCTGAGAACAACCCCATTAGTCGCGTCCTGAAAACGGGACAACCCCAATTGAATCCCAAAGATTATACCCATACTTTTCTTGCCGATTACCCCTCACAAATTATTCTCCCCCTCGAAAGTGAACAGCGAATTATCGGTTCGATTAACTTTGCCACTACCCCTCCAACTGTCTACACTCCTGAAGATTTACGCATCAGCTACCTACTAGCCTTGCAAGTGGCAACAGCAATTCGCAACGTTCAGCGCTTTGAGGAACTCAATAAACTGCTTGGAGAGATGAACAAACTCTACTCTCAGTTAGAGCAGGAAAGACGCAGATCTGACTCGCTACTTTTAAATATACTCCCTGAAAAAATTGCGGAGGAACTCAAGCAAACGGGCAAAGTTAAACCCGTTTATTATGAATCAGCATCCATTCTATTTACTGACTTCAAAGACTTTACCAATCTAGCCGAACAATTAACGCCTGAAGAGCTTGTC
>JBFLZA010001338.1:0-1337 GCA_040756535.1 Cyanobacteriota bacterium | reverse complement strand
TCTCTCCTACTAATTCGCAGGGAAAGCCATCAGCTTTAAGGCGAAGATAGGTTTGTAAAATCCAGTTATACGAGCCGGTGGATTTACATCTGCTATAAGCTTCTCGGTAAGCCTCAGGACTCTCCAATATGTTAGTAGTAGGCCATTCTGACTGCGGAAGATAAAAATAAATTGGTGCTAAACTGTCAATCATAATGGTATAAAAAAGTGTCTAAATTACTAGAGTTACCAATCAACCAGACCACTGGATTACTGACGAATTAACGGTCATCTAAAGCTACTTTTAACGTTATGTACTAAGTTGCTCAGGCGAATGCGAACTCCCTTTGTTTGCATGGCTAAGTCACGGCGCGTTAAAAATACTTTCCTAGTCGAATTTGAAGCCGTACACCAGCGTTCGTAAGCTGGAATTGCTATGTCTGTTAAAAAGGTGCGCCACTGTATCACGAGTTGATCGGGTTGTAGTTCTTCCGCACGGAGCTTACCATTTTCAATCATCGCCCGACGCAATTCCTTGTCATCGCGAAGGCGTTTCAGTGCCAGCATCACTTCATCAAGCGAAGTTGCCTCTAGATAATCGAGTTCGCTTTTGCGTTCGGTTTGGTAAGCGGACTCGCGTCCCAGAATCGCTGGTACACCAGCAATCCAGGCGTTGTAGAGCTTGGACGCCGGTTTCCAGTAGTAGTCATTTTTGCGATTAAAGCTGCGTACAGCTACAATTGCATCAAGTTCACTGTAGTCGTTCCAAAGCGCTGGACTTCTCACTACCTGAAAACGTAAACCTAAAGCATTCATCTGTTCTTGCCACGACGGCTGCCTCAGCTCAGATACCAAATTTTCTTTACGACCCAGATAAGCAACATTCTCAAAGCGATCGCCTCGTGCGCGATCGCGAGGAATCAAGCCTGGATGAGGCCAATGCGGGATGAAATATTTCTCTCCTGGAACCAAATATTTATCCCCAATATGTACGTGTGGGTAGAGTATTTCCTGGCGATTTTGGACAACGTGAAGCGGTGCGTAGGGATGTTTTGATTTATCTCCACAAACAACAATCAATAGTAGTTTCGACCCTGGTTGCAGAGAATGCGCTACAGTAGTTGTCCAAGCAACAACAATACCCTCAGCAGGCATTTTTCCTGCTATTTCACAGGGAAAACCATCAGCTTTAAGACGAAGATAGGTTTGAAAAATCCAGTTGTACGTGCCAGTAGATTTTCCGCTTTTATAAACTTCTTGGTAGGTATCAGGATTCACCGATAAATTGATATCAGACCAGTCTGATTCGGGGAGATAAAAATAAATCGGTGGTAACTGTTCAGTCATGAGGGGTTGGA
>JBFLZA010001337.1:0-1337 GCA_040756535.1 Cyanobacteriota bacterium | reverse complement strand
CCTGGAGGCACAGGTGGAAATATCACCCTCGAAACTCCTGCCTTCTTCGGCGAAAACTACCGTCCTGCACCTCGTAACACAGACCCTCGCACCCTCGATGGCAATAACCGAGTAGACGTTAATGCTACTGGTGCTGTCAGTGGAGTCATCATCGAACCCGATGTCAGCTTTATCCAAAACAGCCTCACCGAATTACCCGACAATCAGATTAACACCGACAGCCTCCTAGCAAATAGCTGCATTGTCCGCCGTAATGAACCAACGAGGGGAAGCTTCTTTATCACAGGTACTGGTGGCTTACCCGAACGCCCTGGAGATGCCCAGATGTCCACCTTTCCCACAGTAGACATAGAAACTCTACCCAGTGACAGCACACCGTCAAATACCAACCCCAATCGTCCTTGGCAGAAAGGCGACCCCATTGTAGAACCCCAAGGCGTGTATCGACTCCCGAACGGGAAACTCGTGTTGAGTCGAGAATGTTCTTAATTCAAGCAGGCGCGATCGCTTCTCGATGAGAGCCCCTTCAGGATGCGCTCCTTCACATGCGCCAGGATTAATTGCCCCAAGGCTGGGGCAAATAGAATTGAGTGTGAGGTTTTGACCTTGTCTAAAATAGGCTCGATGCCTGTTATTATGCATCGCCCACTCCCTGAAGGATTTGAATTAAAGACCGCAACCATCGTCAAGAAAGCTGATGGATGGTATGTTGTTATTTCTCTGGAAGACGACTCAGTCCCAACACCAAAGCCAATAGACTTTCATCAAGAGTGCTATAGGTATTGATTTGGGATTGAAGTCTTTTATTGTGACCGAAAAAAAAGGGTTTCAAGCCTCCCCTTTCAAGGGGAATTATCAAAAATTCTGCCGAATGTCAAGCTCCGTCCTTTGAAGGCGGAGCCAATCCAAAATCGATTGACATCCGCATGGGAGTTTGTTGATGTTCAGTAACATTATAGAAAAACACAGAAACATTTAGCTAGACAGCAAGAACGCTTAGCTAAGAAAAAGCCTGGTTCTGTTAATTATCTTCATCAGAAACAGAAAATTGCTTGTCTTCATCAGCGTCTAGCTAGAAAGCGAGAAAACTTTCATTACAACTGGTTGCACTCCGGATGAAATAGGAATGCCTAATAACGATGTTAGGAAGGTCACGCTATATTTGCAGAATTAGCGTGAGAGGATTTCACTAGTACCTGAAGTTGCACATTTGAGCAATGGTAGCTGCTTAATTGTGCAATTGGTCTAGCTATGGAAATGCAATTAACTTTGCACAACAAGTGAATGCCTAACTTCAGCTCAACATTTATTGTATAAATCAAGCAAGTTGCCGACAG
>JBFLZA010001336.1:0-1338 GCA_040756535.1 Cyanobacteriota bacterium | reverse complement strand
GCTAGTAATAGCTTCAGTGGGATACATGGAAAACTACTATCTCAGTTTTTAGACCGCTATTTCCCGGCACCTAAGACGTCTGCACCAAAACCCCTTGCCCTTACTGACAAGCACCTGGAACGCTTCACGGGCACCTACCGTGATGTGGAGTATCCCCGCGCCACCTTCCTCAAGGTAGCTGGAATGTTTGAGCATATCAATATCAAGAAGGGGGACAATGGGACGTTGATGATTCATACCCCTGGTTTGTTCTTCTTGAACAATCCTCAAGACATCAAATTAATTCCTGTGAAACCGTTGTTATTTCAGCGAGCTAATGATGATGCCTTTACTGCCTTTGGAAACCCTCTTGATCCAGGTAGCGATGAGATCAAATTCGCATTTAATCCACTTTGGCCGAAGATAGGAGCCTACGAGCGGGTGCCTTGGTATGAAACGGCTTGGGTGCAGTTAGGAGTGCTTGGCTTTTGTGTACTGGTTTTCCTATCAGCGTTCTTCATCTGGCCGATACGCCCACTGATTCGCGGTTTACGAGGTAAGCATTTTCAACTCGAACGGCAGCATAGCCAATCCTGGTTGATAGCAGGTGTCGTCAGTACTCTATATTTAGTCTTCCTAATTGGCTTTCCTTTGTCACTGTGGCTGTACGGTGCATGGAAGCTGGCGTATGGAATACCAGCATTTGCGATCGCTTTTTTGTGTCTTCCTTTAATTGCCACTGCCCTAACCCTGGCACTGCCTGTCTATGCAGTGCTGGCTTGGACGAATAAGTATTGGTCTATGGTGGAGCGAAGCTCCTTCGGAGCCGCTTCGCTAACGCATTATTCCTTAATTACACTCGCGGCTTTGGTCTTCATTCCCTTCCTAACTTACTGGAATTTATTGGGATTCCAATTTTAAATGAGAAACACTTTACAAAATCTGGGTAAAACAGCAGCAGTAATTACGGGGTGCAGATATGCCGCGAAAAGTTGAGATTACCCTTCCCTCTCACCAAACGGATGAACTAATTCCGGAGATCAAACAGCTTAAGGGAATGGTTGGCTTGCGCCTTCAGCGTAACGCTTCGATTCATCCACCCGGTGATGTCGTTACCGTAGAAATAACGAATCGAGCTGTCAATCGGTTACTACGTTTGCTAGAGCAATACGGAGTTGGGCGTGGGCCCTCTAGCTCGATTACCACTAGTCAGCCTTTCAGCTTAATCTCAGTATCCGCAGCAGAGGACATCGAGCAAGACACGAACGATGTTCCTTGGGAAGAGATGAAGACACTCATCGCCAACGATGCCAATATGAATGCCAACGTGATGATTGCGATGTTCATCGCTGGGATATT